>JBEKGL010000325.1:0-5130 GCA_050012815.1 Thermoguttaceae bacterium | reverse complement strand
CTGCTGCTCGGGAAAAATGATACTCCAGTACGAACTCGACTACGGCAGCGGCAATCCCATCGGCCGGCAATCCTTGGAAATATCCCTTTCGCCCCGGTTTTTTCACATTAATTTGGCCCCTAGCCGCACTTTCATGATGGAATCCGAGGCTAAAGCCTTGAAAGAGCAAGGGCTTGGGCAGCATGTCACATACAAAGATTTGCTGGTCTTCGACGGTAAGGGACCGATCAACAACCAACTCCGTTTTCCAGACGAATGTGTCCGACACAAAATGGTCGACATGGTTGGCGATCTGGCCCTGGCTGGTTGCGATCTGATCGGCTGCTTCATTGCCTTCCGTAGCGGACACCGCCTAAACGCCGAGTTGGTCCAAAAAATCATGGGCCTCGATGAAGCTCAGAAAACCATAAAACACTGCGCATAGCAACTGAATTATCGGGTGGCACGGGCATCTTGCCCGTGTTGCTTCAATGAATTATCGGATGGCACGGGCATCTTGCCCGCGCTTTCCGCAGCGGCGCCGGCGACACGCCAGTGCCACCAAACTTGCCAATTCAGCTTTTGAAAAACAACTAACGTGCCATTTTTTTGCGGAGCCGCGACAATGGCGACATATATTTTTGAAAACGCAACGATTGATCCCCGCGCCCAAATCGACGACGATGTGGAAATCGGCCCCTACTGCGTCGTGGGCCCGCACGTCCGCATCGGCTGCGGGACCAAACTGGAAAACAGCGTAACACTGATGGGTCACGTTACCATCGGCTGTTACAACCATATCTATCCCGGCGCGGTCATCGGCGGCGAACCGCAGGATATAAGCTATCGCGGCAGCGACACCGAAGTGCTGATCGGCGATCACAACATCATCCGCGAGTGCGTCACCATCAATCGGGCCTCGGAAAAAGAGGACGGCTTCACCCGCATCGGCAACCATAATTTCCTCATGGCCTGCTGCCACGTGGCCCACGACTGCCAACTGGGCGACGACATCGTTATCGCCAACAACACTCTCCTGGCCGGACACGTTCACGTCCACGACCACGCTTCGCTTTCCGGGGCCGTGGCCGTGCATCATTTCGCCACCATCGGCGGTTACAGTTTCGTGGCCGGCTGCAGCGCGGTGCGCCACGACGTGCCGCCGTACATGCTCGTGGAAGGCTATCCGTCCAAGCCCCGCTGTATAAATGCCGTGGGATTGAAACGCCACAATTTCTCGCCCCAGGTCATTCAGGCCCTGGCCGAAGCCCATAAGCTGATATTCCGCTCCAAAGTCGGGCTGGATAATGCCTGGGAAATCCTCCGCAGCAACGGCCACCTGGTCCCGCAAGTCAACCACCTTTTAAGCTTCATCCAAGGCCAGCACGAAGGAATGCACGGACGCGGCCGCGAACGACGCAAAGCAGCATAAACACCATGAAAAAACTCAAAATCGCGGTTATCGGCGCGGGCCGTTTGGGCGGATTTCACGCCCAAAAACTGGCCAAAATGCCTGACGTGGAACTGTCCGCCATCGTCGATCCCCTGATGGAAAACCGCCGCCGCGTGGCTGCCGAATGTCTTTGCCCGGAATTCACGGATTATGGCGGCCTTCTCGGACGCATAGATGCCGCGGTGATCGCCGCTCCCACGGCTTTACATTATAAGTTGGCCAAGGATTTTCTTGAATCGAACACGCATCTATTGGTGGAAAAACCCCTGTGCTTGAATTCCCTCCAGGCCGATGAATTGCTCGCCCTGGCCCGGAATCGCAACTTGGTGCTGCAAGTCGGGCACGTCGAGCGTTTTAATCCGGCGTTTACCGCTTCTCTCCCATACCTTGCCGATCCAAAATATATCGAGACCGTCCGCACCAGCCCATTCACGTTCCGCTCGACCGACGTCGGCGTGGTGCTCGACCTTATGATCCACGACCTGGACCTGGTCTTGTCGATCGCCCGCGACAGGGTGCAAAAAGTCGATGCCGTCGGGCTTAAAGTAGTGGGCAAAGACGAAGATGTAGCCAATGCGCGAATCCACTTCCAAAACGGTTGCGTGGCGAATCTGTCCGTGTCTCGCGTCAGTCGCGAACCCATGCGCCGGATGCAGGTTTGGTCGTCACGGGCGTTCACCGACATCGATTTTGCCGCTCGAACCTCCGCGCTGGTCAAACCAAGTGAAACACTCAGGCAAGGCGCGTTCCATGTTGACGAACTTTCGCCTGAGCAGGTGGAGCATTATCGCCGGCATTTCGCCGATGAACATTTGCCTTGCGAGCAACTCCGCTTTGAAGCGGTGGATGCCTTGGCTATGGAATTACAGGACTACGTGGAAGCCATTCGCGCCGGCCGTCAGCCGCTGGTCAACGGCCAGGCGGGCCGCGACGCCGTGGCCTTGGCCGAAACAATCCTCAACCGCATCCGCGCACATTGGGATGTTTTTGGCAGCGACTCAACAACCGATACCCATCGGCACGTCATTCCCGTCCCACACCTCCCGCCCGCCGCCGCCTTGCATCCCGGCCAATTCCGAGAAGCGGGATAGCCAGATTCCACATTACACAATCTCATCTTTCCTCGCCCCTAGCCACTCATCTCCACACATCCTGCGTTTTAGGGGGGTTGTCCCATAACACGCCACGGTATATAAAAAAATGGTAGAATTTAATTAAACAAGACTAAACGAGTGTTCTTATGTGTCGGACGGCCGCTTTTTTTGGGGTAATTGTCAGCCTTTTGCTGCCTGGTTTGTTCTCCCACGCAGCCGAACCACGCGGCGATAAAAGCCCAAGCGCCGGGCCTGCCGCTACTTCGCAAGGAGATAAACGCATGACTATTCAAATTACCAGTTCGGCCTTTAAAGAAGGTGAACCGATCCCAAAAAGGTACACCGGCGAAGGCGCCGATGTTTCGCCGCCCTTGGCTTGGACGGGCGTGCCTGAAGGCGCCAAGGAACTGGTATTGATTTGCGATGATCCGGACGCACCTACCGCTGAACCTTGGGTACATTGGGTAATCTATAAAATTCCGGCCGATACAAAAAGTTTAAAAGAAGGCATTCCGCAAAAAACCCGTCTTACCAATCCGCCCGGTGCCTTGCAAGGAAAAAACTCATGGCCGGCCGGTCAAAAAAATATCGGATATCGCGGACCTTATCCCCCGCCCGGCCACGGCACGCATCGCTATTATTTCAAGCTTTACGCCCTGGAGGCCAAAATGGCCGTGGAGCCGAGCATGGACAAGAAATCGATTCTGCAAGAGATCGAGCACCACGTCGTGGCCAAAGGCCAATTAATGGGCACGTACCAGAGGTGATTTGTGCCCGACCGCAGGACACATCGCGGTCCGCACCCGGAAGACGCTCGGCTGTTCGCCGCCGAAATCCATGCCGGTCTTGCCCAAGCCACGGACGATTTGTGTTGGCTGCTTACCCGAGGATATGCACCCGATTCGTCCTTGAAATTGGTCGGCGACCGCTATGGCCTGGTTGCCCGGCAACGGGTTGCCGTGGCAAGGTGTTCCTGCAGCAACAGTGACGGCGATCGGCGTCGCACACACGAAGTCACCGCAGAGTCCTTATCTAATCGATCGTTAAAACTGGATGGATACAACGTTTTGACGACCATCGAGGCTGCACTGTCCGGGGGGGTAATTCTCGCCGCCCGCGACGGCGTATTTCGCGACATGGCCAGCATGCACGGCACCTATCGTAAAGTGGCCGAAACGCTCCCGGCCTTGGAACTATTGGGCGCTCAGCTTGCCGACTTGAACCTTGCGGAATGTATCTGGTATCTGGATCGGCCGGTTTCCAACAGCGGCCGGCTAAAATCACTGATGGAAGAGTTGGCACGTAAAAAAGGATGGCCGTGGCAGGTGGAATTGGCGCAGAACCCGGATGTCTTATTGGCCGAATCGCCTGAAGTAGTAGCTACGGCCGACAGCGTTATCCTCGATCGCTGCCGCTGCTGGAACAATCTCGCCCGGACCGTTGTTACTCGGCACGTTCGGCAGGCCTGGATTGTCGATCTTTCCCGGTAAGGCAATCCCATTCCGGCAATCCTTTATTCCCCATTTGACGAACTTCGGGCAATATGGTAATTTATTAATGCTGGTTTTTGACGGTTTTTTTCACATTCTTTAACGAAAGGTTTAAGAGTATGACTATACGCTCGGTCTATTTCAGTTTAACGGTTCCATTGGCCGTTTTATTGTTGACGCAAATCGGATGTTTAAGCGAGCCGTCAAGGATCGTGGCGCCCTCTATCGATGCCAATGCCGCAGGAGAAGAGGCGGTAAAGCTGTACGATGCCAACCATGACGGTAAAATCAGCGGGGCGGAATTGGATAAAGTGCCTTCTCTGTTAAAGGGCCTGACTCTGGGTAATTTCGACACTCCCAAGGTAAAAGCTACCAAGGAAAAAGGCGTTACGGCCGCTGATATCACTACCCGAATTAAAGCCTGGCAGGAAACCAGGACCGGTCGCGTTGGCGGGGTTGTTTGTAAGGTCACACGAAAGGGAAAAGATTTGGCCGGAGCGAATGTGAAATTCGTGCCGGAAAAATTCTTGGGCGGTAGCATGCCGGAATGTTCCGGAACCACCGGGCCGGACGGTAGTGCACAAATTTCGGTGCCCCTAACCGGTCCCGATGACGCTCCGGGAGTTCCGCCGGGATATTATAGGGTGGAAGTCACCATGCCCGATGGCAGTATTCCGGCTAAATACAATACTCAAACTATTTTCGGCGAAGAAATATTCCCCGATAAACGCAGAGAAGGCGGAATTATTTTCGATATCAAATAACCGCACGTCTCTGTTCATCAGATCGAATATGCCGACCATGCTCCGCACGCTGCCCGATAGCGGCCGGTTAAAATCACTAAGGGAAGATCTGGCCTCGAAAAAAGGTTGGCCATGGCAGGTGGAATTGGCGCAGAACCCGGATGTCTTATTGGCCGAATCGCCTGAAGTAGTAGCTACGGCCGACAGCGTTATCCTCGATCGCTGCCGCTGGCGGTGCAATCTCGCCCGGATCGTTATTACTCGGCACGTTCGGCAGGCATGGATTGTCGATCTTTCCCGATAAGGTAATCCCATTTCGGCAATCCTTTATTCCCCATTTGACGAACTTCGGGCAATATTGTAATTTATTA
>JBEKGL010000324.1:0-5132 GCA_050012815.1 Thermoguttaceae bacterium | reverse complement strand
AAACTTGGAACTACTGAAATTATATAACCATAATCGCGTTAGTAAACAAACGCTAAACCAAATTCATGGCACGTCTAGAGTTACAAAGTTTGCAAGTCTCGTCATATAAAGCTCTTAGATAAGGTAATCGAATGTAAATTTGTCGTTTTATTTTTACATAAGACAAGTGCAAGTCGTCGGGAAAGTATCAACCCGAAATACCCTACGACATTACCGACTATGCTGAATTTAACGGCCGCAACGCGAGCATTGCCGTTTTTGGCGTGATAGTCCGATCAAGGCCGGTTTCTGATAAAACCGATACAAACACCGAGGCTCAAATTAAAACATCCCGAGTAGGGCATTGGGATACAACCGTCTGCGTGTTGATTCCAAAGGAATTTTTTACCACCTGTTTCAACACCCATTTATCATTACGCCAAAGGCTATGCCATGAAACAAGCATTCGTTCTCGTAGCCGTTATCTTCGGATTGGTCCTAAGCACTAACCATTTCGCTCTAGGCCAAGGGTACGGATCCGATACGCAAAACGTCCTAACGCCGGCTGCGGGAGGCATGGCTGGGGTGAGCATTGCCGAGCCGCAAGACGTTCCCGCGGCCATCTTTGGCAATCCCGCTGCCCTGACACAATTTTATGGGACTCAATTCACGCTTGGAGGCGCCTGGGTCGAGGGATATCCTACAGTCACCAACGACGGTTCTCTCAATAACGGCGATCCCTTTAGCGTTACCTCGCGTACGCAAGGGTTTGCAGTTCCAGAAATTGGCGTTATTCAAGACCTCCGATCCGCTGGCGTGCCTGGAGTGTTCGGTTTGGGCTTTGGCAGTCTGAGCGGACTGGGAGCGGAATACCGCGGCCGAGCGCCCAACGGCAGCGCCCTTAATAACGTCAGCAGCGAATACGTGGTTCTCGGAGTGAACGCCGTGGCGGCCGTGGAACTCAACGACCGCCTCTCGGTAGGCGGCGGGCTGACGCTCGGCAACGCCTTCGAGCAACTTGGCTTCACAGGCCCGTTGGCCAGCAGCGCGATGGTCAACGCCTATGGATTGCGCGGAGATTTCGGGATCGACTACGCCTTGAATCCCTGCAACACCCTGGGCGTGTTTTATCAGACCAGGCTAGATTTCACGTTTCCCAACGCGGTCCGCTTCGGCAACACCTACCGCGACCTTTCCGTGTCCCAGCCGGAAACAATCGGGCTTGGATGGGCCAATCGCAGCCTGATGAATGGCAACCTGCTGATCGCCGCCGACGTGTATTATAAGCTCTGGGACGATGTGCCGCTCTGGGATGACGTCTACGTCAACCAATGGGCGTTCGCCGTAGGCGCCCAACTCACCCGCGGCAAGTTGAAGTACCGCCTCGGCTACTCGTACAACACGAATCCGCTTAACCACTCGGTAGGCGACAATCTCGACGGATTTCCCGTGGGCAAGGATGCGGTTCAGCTATTCCAGGCGGCAAGCACGGCCACGATTAATCAACACAGGATTACGGGAGGCATTGGATGCCAAGGTTTCATTGTGCCGAGCCTCGATTTGGACCTGTTCGCCGGCGGACTATTTAACGCTCACGATGAGTTTGGAGCCTCTCAGGCTTCGGTCGCCGCGTATTATCTAGGCATGGGCATGACTTGGCGCTATGGGGCCTGTACGCGGCAACCAGAGTGATGATGCCGGCGTTTTCCCATACTCGTCCACGCCGCCTTGGACGCCGAGAATTCTCCATGCCGCGTGCTCGCCGCTGGCGCCTATGCGAGCCAGCCGGATGCTGACGAAGAAGGTCTTTTTCCCGCCCGACTCGGCATAAGTCACGGCATACAACTGATCGACTACATATTGCGGTTCGACGAAAAACTGATCGAGCGTGCTCAAGTAGCGCACGTCGGCCGAATCGCCCAAAGCCAACAGGGTGCGCACCAGATTGGGCGGTTCCCCCTCTTTGCCTGGCGCTACGTAATTTTTCAAGGCCGTGAACCAATGTACTTGCTCTTTGTCCGAATCCACGTAAAAGTCCCAAATTCTCTCGTCAAAGTGGTGACGCTGTTGCGGGTACAGAGTTAACTGGAAAGCCAGTTCCGGCCGGTTCTGGGCGATTAAATCGAACCAAAACAGGGCGGCTTGCCGGGCTTCGTCCCTGATGCGCCAGCGATAATAAAGCCAATCGCCGTATGCGGCGCTCAATGAAAACACCGCCAGCCACAGCCCGGCCAAAGCGGCCTTGCGCCCGATCATGGCCGGAGCGTTTTGCCTGATCCGGCTGAACGCCCGGACGCAAACAATTCCCGCGGCGATTGGCAACGCCCAGAGCAGCGGATCGGCCAAGGCCAAGGGCGAGAGCAGGCCGAGGATCAGTCCCGCCACGGCCCAGCCGCTAACCGACCGATACGCAGCCAATTGCCCATCGGCTTGCTCGGTTACACGGGGTTGGGGAACGTCGGGGGACATAATTTTGCAATCACGTTCCAGAGGCGCTAACTCTAAGCTTGCCTAGGGTCTTGACGTTGTTCTCCAGGGTCGCCCGCCGGGTGGCGTATTTGGGAAGAAACTCGCCGCGCGGGTCGAAGATCGTTTTTTCCGCCTTCCACTCGGCCTCGCTGACGGATCGCTCGTAAGGCCCCCGCGACATTTTTTGCGTGAATCCCAGCCATTGGTGATCGGGAGCGAACCCCAGAAACATCCGCTCTTCCGGCTTGAAACTCCCGGCAAGGCAATTTCGCGCCAGCGGAGCGGTGTGCAAGCTCACCATCGTGAAGCACACCATCACCCAGCCGATCCACAGAGCCAAAACGCCGCTGCCGATCTGCTCGGCCATCTTGAGAAACTTCACTTTCACCGTCGACAGCCTGTCGGTCATAAGTCGAAAGATCAGGGAAAAAATGAAGAATAACCCCCATAGGGCGACAAAATCGCAAAAGTAGCCGTAGGTGGGCGCCTGTTCCTCCAGCCAATCGGCCACGGGCTCGAAAAAGTTCATTGCCAAAAGACCCGCCGTGATCGCATTTATCAGCCGGATGGCATTGCTCCACATGCCGTCGTTATACAGCATCGCCGCACAGGCAAAGAGTATGATGAACATCAATACCGTGGTTATCATGTCCATACTTAAAAACCTTTGTGTTTATATTTTACAGTTCACGGTTTACAGTTCACGGTTTACTGTTTCAAGACCCTCATCAACTCAGGCAGGGAAGTAACGCCCTTGGCCACCAGCAGGACTCCTTCTTCCTGCAGGCTGACCATGCCGTCTTTGCGTGAGGCTTGGCGCAACAAATCTATTTTGGGATTGGTCGCTATAATGCGGCGGGTATTGTCGCCGACGGTCAACAGTTCGAATATCGCCGTCCTGCCGTAGTAGCCCACCCCGTTGCATTTTTCGCAAATTTCCTTGGGCCGGTTCGGGTCGGCCGGGCGGGGCCGATAAAAGGCCGGAATGCGGCCCTCGGGAATGCCCAATTGTTGCAGTATTTGCGGGGCGGGCTGGTACGCCTCCTTGCACAACTCGCACAATTTCCGCACAAGCCGCTGACAAAGCACCCCCGCAACGGCCTTGGCGAATTCCAAAGGCGGCACGTCCATGGCCAACACCCGCAACATGGCGTCCGCGCAGTCCTTGGCCCGAATGGCGCTTATCATCAGCCGGTCTTCGACGATCTCCCGGCACAGCATGCTCACCGTCTGGGCATTGACCAGATCGCGGACGATCACTACGTTCGGCTCCATGCGGAAGAGCTTGATCAACAGGTCGGCGGGCGTTTGGCCCTGTGCGGCGCTGTAGGTGGTCACCGTCACGTTTTCCACGGGTTCGTAGCGGTTGTTTTCCTCTTCCAAGGCGGCGAACTCGCGGGTAAAACGGTCGGTGCAGTGCAAAATCACGCCCATCGAACTCCGCAGTCCGTTGGCCGGCAGCGCGCTGAAGAGCAGAAAGCCTTTTGTCAGCGCCAGCAGTTCCTTGAGTTGTTCCTGCATTTTGGGGCGCATGCCCAGTTCATCCAGGGTTTTGTAGCGGCTTTTCTTTTCGGCGAATTGCACCACCGCCCGCTCGCCCGTGGGCGTTCCTTGCGTGGCCAGAGTGGCCGAAAAGCGAGTCGATTTGAATTCGGCCGCGAACGTGCCCTCCTGCCTGTTCTGGCGATCCTGTGGATTCAGTCCGCTGAGAAGTTTCAAGGCCACAAGCGCCGGGTCGGCCTCCTCGCGGTCCATGCCTTCGCGCGGCAGCCACACGCCGTCGACCATGATGTTCATCGCCACCGACTGCGCGGTAAAATCGAGCATGATCGCCGTGGAGCGGAAACCAAGGGCATCGGCCAGAATTTCCCGGGCCGTGCGCAAGCCGGGCGCTTGCCGGGCGGCCAATAACCTGGCCCCGTTGATCCGCTCGTCCACCCCGCCCTGAGCAAATACCTTCACCGGCGGGCCGGCCTCGTGCGGATCGGGCTTCTCGTAGGAAATGTCCATGCCCATCTTGTTCAAGTAAAAAGCCCCCAAGTAGCGGATATGCTCCGGAGTCAGCACCTGTTGGTCGTTGGTGACCTTCGAATTGCGAATGATAATGAACGCTGTAAGCGGCGCCATGTAGGCCAGAAACAACAAGATAAATCCCACCCAAAAATAAGGGATCAGCCAGTTCAGGACAAAAGCCCCCAGGAACGTGCCGAAGATAATCGGATTCCAGCGCAGATAATCCATCGCCTTCAGTTCCTGGCAGTCGACGTTTACCCAGTCGGTGGTTTTCACCCACAGCATGAACAAAAACCAACAGGCAATAATCTTCGGCCAACTAAAATAAAAGCCGTGACCGCGCCAGCCTCTGGGGGCGATGGGCATGGCCGGCCATTCGCCGGCCGCCAGCAGATCGCCAGCACAGAAAATAACAACAAACGCAACAACCGCTGATATTATTAGGAAACGGCGCATTACAGCATCCCGGATTCGTGGAATTCAATGCCCTTAAGGGCCATTTTCAGGGCTTCGGCGTTGGGCGCCGCCTCGAAGGCCGTCGCACGGTCGATCAGGTCGGTTTCGACAAGCTGTTTCAAGCTCCAGGCGAAATCCTGCATGCCGTCGTCTTTGCCGATGCGGATGGCGTCAGGGAGCTTGTCGTCCTCCTCCTCCAAAATAAGTTTGCGCAC
>JBEKGL010000323.1:0-5598 GCA_050012815.1 Thermoguttaceae bacterium | reverse complement strand
CTCGGTCCGGAACTTTTTATCTTGGAAAAAGCCCTGCTCGATGAAATTTCACTAAAAGGCTCGTCGCTGTTGGCCGAGGCCATATCGCGAATGCGAACGGGTCGAGTAATTCGCCGGCCTGGTTTTGACGGCGAGTATGGAAAGATTCGGTTATTTACCGATGAGGAGTTAGAGGCTGGGTATAAAAACAAGTAGGTTATGCTTTTCAAAAATCCTTAACAGGCTCGAATCGCGGGGCCAACAGGTGGTTGACGGCGAAGGCGACCAGGTACGCCAGGGAGCAAAAACCGAAGATTATGGCGTAACCATTTTCGAATTTGTCGAGGACCATTCCAGTGATGATTGGGAAGAGCATCCCGCCGAGCGATCCGGCAGTGGTGCCGACGCCGATAAGCGTGGCTACCGCGCGTTTCGGAAACATATCGGAAACGGTGGTGAAAAGATTGGCCGACCAGGCTTGATGTGCCATTCCCGTCTTGCGTGCGCGCGTGACGGACCATCCGCGGCCGGTAAGAAAACCGGTGATCCACCCGCCCATGATGCTCAAAACCGTGATGATGCCATATATACAGACCAACAGAGACCAACTGTTCTTGATGTCGAGGTGGCGCGTTTTTTTGAAAAAATCCGGCAGCCAGATCAGGAAAAACCACCATACGGGATCGGTGAGAAACTTGGCTGCAATGAATGCCCAGGCTTGGCGATAGCGGAGTACCGCGCCCCAAGTGACCTTGTCTCCCTTGTCGTTCGGATCGGCCGCGTCGGACTCGATAAAGGCGAGTTCGGCGGCCGAGACCCGGGCAGATTTTTCAGGACGGTCGAATAACAGCCACCAGAACGCGACCCAAAGCAAGCCGGCAATGCCCGCTAAGACAAATGCCCACTGCCAGCCGAATGTCAGCGCGATCCAAGGCACGATAGCCGGGGCGATAATAGCACCGACGTTTGCACCGGAATTGAATAGGCTCGTGGCAAATGCCCGCTCTTTTATTGGAAACCATTGCGCGGTCGCTTTAATGGCTGCCGGGAAGTTGCCGCCCTCGCCCATTCCCAAGGCAATCCGCGCGGTGAAAAAGCCGGATATCGAGCCGACAAACGCGTGGCCGATCGCCGCCAGGCTCCATGCAACGATTGATACGGCATAGCCGATTTTCGTGCCGAATCTATCAATGAACCAGCCGAAGAAGAAAACGCTGATCCCGTAGGATGCCTGGAAAGCGGCGTTGACCGCGCCAAACTGCGTGTCGGTCCAGCCGAGTTGCTCGTCCAAAATCGATTTCAGCAGCGAAAGTATCTGCCGGTCGATGTAATTGATCGTGGTGGCGAAAAACAGAAGTGCGCAGATTATCCAGCGATATTTCGACATCATTCCCGGCGTGGCGGCAGACTGGTCCATGAGCGATCCTTAAAAAAGGAGGACGACAATAAAACCATTTTATAGGACGACGTGAAAGTCCACGATTATTGTAGGACGACTTTTAAAGCCGTCCCACGGCGGCATGATGAAAATGGTCCGGAAAATGAGAAAATATCCAATTTACTCGATTTTGTCCAGTATGCCCGGCATTGAAAAGCTGCTTTTATGCTGATAAACTATTTATGCATTACAGTAAATTATTGCCGCGGACCAACAGTCCGCTTGCGGCTTCGCGGAAAAAACCGCCGGCAAATGCCTTTGGGCAAGGTATTGGCTGTTGAATTTCAGCCAACTTAATGCCGTGACATGAACTCAATGTTTGCCGCAAAAAACTCCCGGAACAAGCTCCGGGGCTAAACTGAAAACTGTATACTGAAAACTGATTACTGATTACCGATAACTGTATACTGAAAACTCATTATGCGATTACCAAAATACTCCATGGGCGTGGGCGACCGCTTTGCCCATCAGGGCGCGGCTCAACTCAGTGCAATGGTCCTTGCCAAGGGCCAAGGCGTTACAATCGCTCCGGTTTGGAACAAATCCTTTCGCGAGCACGGCATAGTGGGCAGCCTTCCCGGCAGCGTGCGGGCCGAAGCCGACGCCGCGGTTCGGGCTATCGGATGGAGCGACCCTTACTTCGTCGATGCCGACCACATTCGCTTAAAAACGCTGGATGGATTCCTGGAATCCAGCGATTTTTTCACCCTGGACGTGGCCGACGATATCGGCGCCGATCCGGGCAACGACGCTATCGCGCGGTTCATGGCCAAACACAAGCGGCTCATCGGCCGGATAGATATCGCCGGCATCGACCGGCCGCTGGAAATCACCGAGGCGCTCATGGCCGCCACAGCGCGAAAGTTCCTGGCAGCGGTCCGCGAGGCAGGACGAATTTGGCAACGCATCAAGGCGGTCAAAGGAGCCGAAAGGGTGGTAATCGAGGTCTCGATGGACGAAACCGACAAGCCGCAAACCCCGGCCGAACTGCTGGCCATCCTGGCGGCCGTGGCCGACGAGGCGATTCCCATCCAGACCATTGCCCCGCGATTCACCGGCGAGTTCTTAAAAGGCGTGGATTACGTGGGCCAAGTCGAGCAATTTTGCAGGGAGTTCGACGAAGATTTGGCGGTCATCGGCTTTGCGGTTCAACAGTTCGACCTGCCGGATAATCTGAAACTCAGCGTCCACTCGGGCAGCGATAAATTCTCCCTATACCAGCCCATGCACCGGTCGCTAAAAAAATTCGATGCCGGGGTGCATCTGAAAACCGCCGGCACGACCTGGCTGGAAGAACTGATCGGACTGGCCGCCGCCGGCGGCGACGGGCTGACAATCGCCAAGGAAATCTACGCCCAGGCCCTGGGTAGGTTGGATGAGCTTTGCGCTCCCTATGCCTCGGTGGTCAAAATCGACCGCGCCGCCCTGCCCTCCCCCGAAGTTGTCGGCGCGTGGGACGGACCGGCCTTTGCGGCGGCACTGCGTCACGATCAAACCTGCAAGGCATACAATCCCAACCTGCGTCAACTGCTGCATGTGGGATATAAAGTGGCGGCGGAAATGCGTACGCGATTCACCGCCGCATTGGAAAAACACGCCGCCGTGGTCGCCGCCAACGTCACCGAAAATATCTACAAACGCCACATCCGCCCGTTGTTTCTGGGGGAATAATAGCCTTTAGGTCATAGGATATAGGCCGGAGGCGGATTCGCCGCCTTCGCCGGCATGAATTATTTTTTCTATCGGCGTTATAATCCCGGATTTATCGAGCCATACAATGTAGGCGGCACCGAAATTCCGGCGGCCGGCGTTCCCCAATATGGTTTTAGTTCAGCCTTAACAAGGAGACAGTTCCATGAAACGTTGTTTATTGTTGTATTGTCTATGCATGTTGGTACTGCCATTGGCGGGTGTTCTCCGGGGCGAAGATGCCACGCCCAAAACCCGAATAAAATCGGTGACCGTGTATCGCCCGGCGATTCTACCCTCGGAATTGGCCCCCCCCTCGATTCCCGAGAGGCTTGCCGAGGTGATGGGCACGCTTTTAGAGCGGGCGGGCATGGATCAGATTGAACTTGCAAAGGAGCCTTTTTCTCCCCCAAAAGACGTTGATCAGGCAAAGCTTGCCGATGCCTTCGGGCAGTTTGTCGGCAAGCAACCGCTGAAAACCGAATACGCAATGTACACCCAGATTTTGGCCCCCGATCACAAAATCAAGGAAATCCGCACAATTGTGGTCGATAAAACCGGCAAGGTGATCTTCTCCGACAAGGCCGACAAAGAAACCTATGCAAAAGAGAAAATCGAACCGCCGGATGAGCCCCTGACCGCCTGTTTGTTTATAGTCAATCGCTTGAACAAGGTTTGGGATCTGGCCGACCCAGAGCGCGAAAACGCGCCTCAGGGAAAAATGGCGGAACTTATGAATAAACGCTCGGCACTGCCTCCCGATAAGGAAATTGCCGATATGAAAAAACGGTTGGAGTCGCTTAAAGAAAATATTGCGACAAGCAAGATAACGGTTTATCCCATTCACTTGTGGGAGGGCTCCGACAAATCCGGCGCGGTCCAACTGGCCAAAATGATAAGCGAATCCGGTATCTGCCAGGCCGAGCCTTCCGACATTGATACGAAAATAAAGATTAAAGGCGATCCCAACGAACAAAAGGTACTTTGGGACACTGCCCGGGCGTTTCGCGATTTCCTCCGCAAAAACCCGCCAGCCACGCAATATGCCCTGCTGGCCGACTACGGCCTCAGCCCAACCTCAGACGGAAAGCTAGAGGCCCACGCCGTGCACTTGATCCTATGCGACAAATCCGGCGACTGGGTGCTGGTCGATTTTCAGAATTCCCACCACGAGGATTTTCAAAGCATCGCTCCAAAATCCCTCGAAGACTGCAACCGCCTGGCCCTTAAACGACTAAAAAATTATCTATCAAAATAACACGGCTTGTAAACTAAGAACCTATCCCAAAAGTCCCCTCTCCCTCCGGGAGAGGGTTAGGGTGAGGGCAAATTCACGAGGATTATTGGGATTATAACTGCTTGATTTCCAAACATTTCCGGTATTGGGATAGGCTCTAAGAACCGTAAACTGAGAACGATAAACTGAAAACCGTAAACTGAAAACTGAAATCAAAATATCCCCAATTCGTCCCGGGCTTCCTCGGTCATGCGGTCGGGCGTCCAGGGAGGGGATAGTGTGATTTGCACATCGACCGTGGCCACGCCTTCCATCCCGGAGAGCACCTCTTTCACTTCCCGGATCAGTTCCGGCCCGAACGGGCAGGCGGGCGTGGTCATGGTCATGCTGACGCGGACATTGGACTTCTCATCGGCTTCGTCAACCTCAATACCGTATATCAGTCCGAGATCGACGATGTTAACCATCAATTCCGGATCGCGCACCTGGCGCAAGGCGGCAAGAATCGATTCTTCGGCAATGGGCATGGTAAAAATAGTGGTCAGTGGAGAGTGGACAGTGGTTATCGGTTTTCAGTAATCAGTTTTTAGTGCCATGAATTCAGCATTCATAATTCATCATTCATTACAATTAATTCATCCCTCATCCTTCATCCCTTTTTATACTCTTCAGTCTTCCCTGATTTTCACGAACACGTCGTTGCCTTCCACTTTTACTTCATGGGCCGGTGTTGCGTGCACGGCGGGCATTGAAAGGGCCTGACCCGTGCGAACGTCGAATCGGGCCCCGTGACGAGGGCAGATAATTTGAAAACCCTCTAAAAAACCATCGCCCAACGGGCCGCCGTCGTGCGTGCAGGCGTCGTCCAGGGCGTAAAATTCCCCGTCCAGATGAATCAAAACGATAAATCGGCCGTCGACTTCAAACACCGTTTTGCCGGGATCTTGTATATCGGCGATTTTGCACACTCTGAAGAACTTGGACATATTGCCCCCTTTCAATTATATTCGCGAATCCTGTGGCCGATGGCCTCGCCCAGGGCGTGCCGCACGCTGTCGATCGTTATGCGGTCGAACACTTGCTGGAAGAATCCGGCCACGATCATGCGCACGGCTTCCTTGCGGGTCAGGCCGCGGCAGCGGGCGTAAAATACCTGCTCGTCGTCTACCCGCCCGGCCGTCGCGCCATGCGAACATTTTACATCATCGGCCTCGATTTCCAAGCCGGGTATCGAGTCCGCCCGGGCGTCCTCGGA
>JBEKGL010000322.1:0-5135 GCA_050012815.1 Thermoguttaceae bacterium | reverse complement strand
GGGATGGTCGGCCCAGAATTTCCCCGACCTTTTTACACCCCAATCGTTCATTGGCAGCGTGGGCCCTTCGTTTAATTGGAATATTCTCAACTATGGGCGAATCGTGAATAAAGTCCACTATGAGGATGCAGTGTTCCAAGAACTGATAACGACCTATCAAAACACAGTGCTTACGGCAAACCAGGAAGTCGAGGACGGCCTGGCCACGTTCCTGCAAGCCCAAGAGCGCACGAAGATGTTGTACGACAGCGTGAAGGCCGGCGAAATCGCCCGCGGCATTGCGGTGCGGCTTTACGAGGTAGGTCAATCCGGATTTGACTTCAACCGCTATGCGACAATCGAACAGAATCTGATAACGCAGCAAAACTCCTGGGCGCAAGCCCGGGGCCAGATTGCCCAAGGCCTGATTTCAGTTTACCGGGCACTGGGCGGCGGTTGGGAAATTCGCCTTAATCCGCCGCCGGCGCCGCAGATAGTCCTGCCCGTCACACCGCCCCCCGGCGCCCAACAACCCGGCGCCCCGGCCGCCGGCGCAGCGCCCGGGCCGGAGATAATGCCAACTCCGCCCAACCCGATGCCGGAACCGCTTAATACGCCTCAACTACAACCGTAAAACCGAAACCGCTCGGCCGCGGTCGTGCGCGGGCGAGCGGTTCGCTCGAATTCGATCTTGGTCGACTGGCTTAAGAGACCATTTCTTTTAAGGCCCGAAGTGCGCGAACTTTTACCTTCACCGAAGCCGGTTTGGCCGGACGATCTTCCAATAGCTTGGTGAAAGGATTCAGCCAGCCTTTCTGTGCCGGCCTGGCGGGAACCTTTTTCTTCTCGATCTTCACCAAGCCGTGCAAGGCAAAGATACCGGGTCCGCGAATGCTCAGATTCTTCTTGATTTCAGCGGTTAACGCCTCGAGCACCTCGGCTACCTTTTTCTTGGGCAGGTCGGTTGCGGCGGCGATGTTGCTGAGAATCTCGGTCTTCGATGGGGCTTTCTTGGCTGCTTTGGCCATAAACTATTTCCCTCCATGTATGGTTAATATGGAAAACAACTTGTCTGTCCGAATGTGTGGACATGATGATTTAAGTCAGTTTGGCGAAAAATGCAACCCGAAAAATGGTAAAAACCCGCGAAATTCTGCAAGAAAATCAATTTTAATGCGTATTTTCCCGGTTTTTTGAGGTTTTTTGCCGTTGGGATGCGGAATCGGGGATAAAACATGGGGGGATAGCGGATAAAAATGGAAACAAATAACCGGGAATTCCAAATTGGCCAAAAAAACATATAGGAGGTAATTGATAATAACACTACAGAGTGAATATCAGTGTAAATTGGCGGTTAAACGTACTGGAAAGTTGCTCATCGGCGGCGAAATCTTGCCAATGGCTTATAAATCATCTAAGATATTAAGTTGATTGAAGTTAGGTGATAAACTCTTGTTTGCCGGTTGGATATGCAATACAAGGTAAAAAAAGACGTCCGTCCCATGAAACCGAGGCCAAGGAACGTCCTCGATCATTCGACTGTTTTATTCCTGGTGGGCCTTTTTTGGGCCATTGCGGCAGAAGCTTGGGCACAGCCCGGACAGCTTTTTATACAAGGACGAGACCAGCGGATAATCGTAGGTGGGCAAGTGCTTGCGGCTCAAGGTGCCGCCGCGGCTGATAATTCCGCATCAAACGAAGATCTGGCCGATAATGTCTTTCTTCCCCCGGATCGGCGCACGCTTCAAAGACTGTCCCAGGCAAAAGAGTTGATTGCCAAAAGGCGATACGGCGAAGCCGTGCGGAATTTAGGGGCAATACTTGAAGGTCCGGAGGACTTTTTTTTCCAACCGCAAAAAAGTCAACCCATCCATCGCAGTCTGAAGGCCGAGGCCCAACATCTGATCGGTCAAATGCCTCGCGAGGGGCGGGAATTATATGAGTTGGAATTCGGCGCAAAAGCCAAACAACTGCTCCAGCAGGCGGTAGCCGCGGGCGATGCGCAATGTTTAGCCCAGGTTTCGCAGCGATTTTTCCACACCCGCGCAGGTTACGAGGCCACTTTTTTGCTCGGCTTACATCATATCGATCATGGCAGGCACCTGGCAGGGGCTTTAACCCTGCAACGGCTCGCGGACTCGGCCAGCGTGAGCGACCAATTCGAGCCCGCGCTTTCCTTGGCAATGGCCGCCGGTTGGCTCCAGGCCGGAGAGCCGGACAAGGCGCGTGAGGCTCTTTTGGCATTTCGCCGAAATCATCCTCAACTCGCCGTAAAAGCGGCCGCCGGGAAAGTTCCTTTATTCACCAACGGCAATGAAGCCCTGGACTGGCTGATTAAAGTGGTGGGAACCGGGCAGATTGCCGAATCGGCCGAATCCGACCGTTGGCTGATGTTCCGCGGCAATCCGCAGCGCAATGCGATCACCACCGGCAGTGCTCCGCTTTTGAGCCTGTGTTGGCAGGCGTCGGCAACCGACGATCCCTTGATTGAAGAGGTTATGCTGCATATCCGCCAAGGCAACCTGGAACAAGGCCTTGCCGTGCTGCCCGGCTTGCATCCTTTGGCGGTCGACGACGTGATATTAATACGCACTTATAAAAATTTACAGGCCCTGGATTTTACCAGCGGCAAGCGGTTGTGGGAGGTTCCCGCGGATGATTCGCAGGAAAACTCCACAGCCGCCGGCGATAACGATTTGAATGTGCAAGCCTCTTTAACGGCCGCCTTGCTGAGCCAACGCGCATTGAACGACGCCGCCTTCGGCACGTTGAGCAGCGACGGCCGGCTGGTTTTTGCCGTTGAAGACCCGGGACCGGCACAGAGTATGAAGTCCGTGCGCCGGGTAATCAATTTTAATAATCCTGCTGCCGCCTCGGTTTCCAATCGACTTGCGGCTTATGACATCCGCACCGGCAAACTCAAATGGCAACTGGGAGGCGACGCCGACGACTTCGCGGTCCGCTTGCCGGAGACCTTTTTCCTTGGTCCGCCGCTGCCCTTGATGGGGCAATTGTACGTGCTGGCGGAAATGAAGGGCGAAATCCGCCTCTTGGCCTTGGACGCCGCCAATGGAAATCTATCTTGGTCGCAGCAATTATTGGCCGTTATGGAACAGAACATCCAACAAAATACGCCCATAAGGCGAACGTCGGGCATTTCGCCCTCGTATGCCGAAGGGATTTTGGTCTGTCCCACTTCCACCGGGGCCGTGGTGGCCATGGAATTGGCCACCCGCTCGCTGTTATGGGGCTATCGCTACGGGCATGATAACCAGACCGAACATGCGGAGCGGATGCTTATCCCCGCCTACGGAGACCTGGGATTGTTGACCAGTCATACAAACGATGCCGGCGTTTGCATAGCCGACGGCCGAGTGCTGGTCACGCCAATCGATTCTGAGGCAGTGCACTGCCTGAACCTCAGCAACGGTGAAGTACGCTGGAAATACAAGCGCCAAGACGATATGTATCTGGCATGTGTGCATCAAGGCAAAGTGGTTTTGGCGGGGCGGCATCAGGTGCGGGCGATCCGCCTGGCCGACGGGAAACCCGACTGGGGCGGCCGGGTAATTTCCCTTCCCGAAGGCGTCATGCCCGGCGGCCAAGGGTTTTCCAGCGGCGATCGCTATTACCTGCCCCTGGATTCCGCCGAAGTGGCCGCGATCGACTTGGCGCAAGGCAAAATAATTCACCTTTCCAAGTCCCGTAAGGGGTTCCTGCCCGGCAACCTGATCTGCTACAAAGGCCGCGTGATTTCGCAAGGTTATGAGGGTGTGGACGTTTTTTATCAAATCGACGCGGCAGAAACTGAAATCCAACGGCGCTTGGCCGCCGATCCAGCCGACTGCGATGCACTGTGTTTGCAGGGCGAAATCTTCCTCGATGCCGACAAACGCCGGCAAGCAATCGATTGTTTCCGCCGTGCGTATGCCGCCGATCCCGATCCACGCGCCCGCGAATTGTTGCGCGACGCATTGCTGGAAGGGTTGCAGCAGGAGTTTGCGGCTTATCGCGGGCAAACCGCCGAAATCGAACAAATTCTGGATGATCCCTCGCAGCAGGCGAACTATCTTCGGCTTATGGCCGTGGGGTTGCACCGTGCCGGCGATTTGCCGGCCGCCTTCGAGCACTGCCAAAGGTTAATAGATCTGGAAACCGACGCCCTGCCTTTGGAAACGGCGGGCAAGTTGCTATCGGTCCGCCGCGATCGTTGGATTCAGGCCCTATTGGCGTCCATTGTCCAGGAAGCCAAGGGCGAAACGGCGGAAAAGATCGACGCCGCGATTCAGACCCGATTCCAGTCGGCCGCGGCCTCGGGTTCGATCGAAGCCCTACAGCGGTTTCTTGCTTATTTCGGCAACCAGCCCATCGCGGGCCAGGCCAGGGCGGTATTAGTCCGCAAACTTATGCAGGCCCGTCGCATGTTGGAAGCCGAAATCGCGCTTTGGGAAAGTTCCCCTCCGTCGGAACCGGCCGCCAATGCCCCGGCCCTGGCTGAACTTGCCGGGATGTTGCGCGAAGCGGGGCAAGAGGAATCGGCCGCTTCCACGTACAATTGGCTCCGCCGGCGGTTCGGCAACGCGGCCTGCCGCGAGGGTAAGACGGCCGAACAGATCATCAACGATCTGCCGGCGGACGATGCCGTGCGTGAATTGCTAAAGCGCAAAGATCCCTGGCCCATGGGAGATGTGGAAAATGCCGCCAAAGACACAAAAAACGTGGTGTTATACAACTCCGGGCGTTTACCCGTGGAATTCAAGGGACTTCCCGGACCATACTTTGAAAACGTCACCCTCACCTTCGATCAAAATAAGCACGTGCTCTCGGCCTCGGATGGATTGGGCAACGATCTGTGGAAAATCCCTTTAAATGAAGATCGCCTGCTGCACCAGCAAAATTATGCGTATAATTCCGGAATCGCACACGCCCGCGCGTTGGGACACCTACTGCTGTTCTCGGCTGGGGGCAGCTTGTTTGCCATCGATACCCTCCAGGCCGGAGGAAAAAATCCGCCTAAAATTCTGTGGTCTTCGGGCATTGCTGAAACGTCGGGCAACCCGGCGGTCATGCGGCCGATTTTCCCGCAGGGGCTTTTTGCGGGTGTCGTGCAAATGTACATGACGTACAATCAAAGCAATGATCTGGAGGCGGCCGCC
>JBEKGL010000321.1:0-5148 GCA_050012815.1 Thermoguttaceae bacterium | reverse complement strand
CGTGCTGAATAACGGCGGCTATCTTTCCATGCGGCAGACGCAGATGAGCTTTTTCGGACGCTTGATCGGCGAGAGCCCCGAGTCGGGCGTCTCGTTTCCGGACTTCGTTCGAGTCGCTCAGGCTTATGGCATACCGGCGCGGCGGATCGAATCGCACGATTCTCTGGATGAAGTCGATCAGGCGATAAACTCGCCGGGACCGGCTCTGTGCGAAGCGGTCCTGGACCCCGAACAGGCGTTTGAGCCGAAAACCAGTTCCAAGAGGCTGCCCAACGGCCGCATTGTTTCCGCACCCTTGGAGGACATGTGGCCCTTCCTGGAACGAGAGGAACTATTGAACAATCTTTTCATACCGGCCGCGGAATATTGAATCATGAATCCGATCCACAACGTGATCTTCGACTTGGACGGCACGCTAGTCGATTCCCGTCCGGGAATAGAGTACTCGGTCCGAGCCGCGCTCCATGCGGTCTTCCCGGGTCGATCGTACCCGGGTCTGCGCCTTCACATCGGGATTCCGATCCGGCGGATTTTCTCCGAGATTCTCGACGATCCGACCTCGCTTCTGCTCGATCAACTCGAGCGGCAATTTCGCGCCAGCTACGATTCGATCGGATGGAAACAATCGCGAGCTTACCGCGGGGCCGCGAAAGTGCTGTCTTGCCTGACGCGGAGCGGGATCGGTTGTTTTGTGGCCACCAACAAACCGCGACATGCCACTCGATGCATCCTTGAGCATTTGAACCTGCATGGATTCTTTCGTGAAGTCGTCACTCCCGACTCGTGGAATCCTCCTTTCTCATCAAAGGGGGACGTGGTTGCACACATCATGCGGAGGTATGGCCTAAAAGCGGATGAAACGATGTTCGTTGGCGATTCGCTGGAGGACCGATCCGCGGCGGACGCGAACGGCCTCCCCTTTGGAGCCGTGACTTACGGGTACGGCGACCCCCTTTCGGAACCGGACGGGAAGGGCTGTTATGCTATGGTCTCTCAATTGACTGAAGTGGCGGATGTTCTTGGCGTCTCCGCTGAAGACAATCGAAAAGTATTGGAAGTTCAGTAACTCATGTTTTAATTGGATTACAGGAGGATCCCATGATCGAAAGTGAAGTGTTCGATGAATTGTTCGTCCTGGAAATGGCGAACAACCATTGGGGCAAGCTGGATCGAGGATTGAAAATCGTCAGGGATTTCAGCAGGATCATACGCTTCAACAACGTGAAGGCCGCCATTAAAATCCAACTCAGGGACGTGGATACCTTTATCCACAAGGACTTTCGCGACCGGCGCGATATCCGATATATCGCCAAAACACTTGACACGCAGATGTCTCGCGACGATTTTGGCACGCTCGTTCAGGCAATCCGGCAGGCCGGATGCTTGACGACGGCGACCCCGTTCGACGAGGCTTCAGTCGACTTTTGCGTCGAATTGGGAATTCAAGTGCTGAAAATCGCCAGCTCGGATATCAACGATTGGTGTCTGATCGAGGAGATTGCCAAAACCAAGAAGCCGGTGATTGTCTCCACGGGCGGATCCTCGTTGAAGGACACGGACGACTTGGTGAACTTCTTCGACAACCGGCATATCCCCTTGGCCATCAACCATTGCGTCTCCCTTTACCCGACCGAAGGCGGCGAATTGGAACTGAACCAAATTGATTTTCTCCACCACCGCTATCCCAATCACGTGATCGGCCTTTCCACGCACGAGTGCCGCGATTGGTCCTCCTCGATGTTGATGGCTTACGCCAAGGGCGCCCGATGCTTTGAACGCCACATCGACGTTGATATGGACCAGGTGCCGGTTTCGCCTTACTGTTCCCTGCCGCACCAGATCAGCGCCTGGTTTACATCGTACAGGTTGGCGCAGAAGATGTGCGGAATGCCGTCGACCCAGAAGCGAACCCCCTGCGAACGTGAAATCCGCTATCTGGACGCGCTGGTTCGCGGAGTTTATGCGAAAAAAGATCTTCCGCAGGGACACATCCTTACCGATGACGACGTTTATCTCGCAATCCCCCTGCAAAAAGGGCAGATCTCTTGCCGCGAATTGATGCGCGGCGAGGTGATGCTGGAAAAATGCAAGAAGGATGCACCGATAATGATTGATATGATCGACAGCCCCTATGCCTACAATGAGAATCTCAAGGAACTTATTTACAATCGGGGCATAACCGTGGGTTCGGAGGTCGCCGAACAGGAGGAAACCATCCGCATCCACAGGGCAGCGTAAGCGGCATACGGCCGCAGGCGGCGCCGAAACCGGCTGCGCGCCGCGGCACATGTTGTGGACGTCTCCCCGGCTAATGATGAAGACTGACCTTCCGGGGCCAGAAAAAAGTAAGAACCTAATCGCAAGTATTCGTCTTCAGGATCCTAAGGAGTAACCGAATGACCATTTTGTCGTTAGAAGATCAACTGGAAGATCTCCTGAGCGAACCCCTCACGTCCGCGAAAGAGCGCGAAAGATCGACATTTGATGAGCTCACCGCACCGTTCGAACAGATCGTTCTCTTCGGCGCGGGCAACATGGGGAGAAAGGCGCTGCGCATATTGCGCAGTCACGGTATCGAGCCCTTGGCGTTTGCGGACAATGCCACCGCTGTCTGGGGGCAGGAGATCGACGGGTTGAAGGTGCTGTCCCCTGCCGACGCGGCGCACAAGTTTGGACAAATAGCCGCATTCATTGTTACTGTTTTCAGCCCGGGCGGTTACTTCCTGCCGATACGTCGGCAATTGTGCGAATGCCATTGCACAAAGGTTGTTCCGTTGCCTCCGTTGTGTTGGAAGTATCCGCAAGAATTCCTGCCGCACATGTTATTAGATCTCCCCCATAGGATTTTGCAGCAAAAGGATGACGTGCGGAAAGCATTTTCCTTGTTGGAGGACGAAGCCTCTCGCAGCGAATATGTTGCCCAGGTACGGTGGCGCCTGTTGCAAGACTATGATGCGCTGCCGCCCGCAATAGATCAGGAATCGTACTTTCCGGAAGATCTCTTCAGACTTACTCAAGATGAAGTCTTCGTCGATTGTGGTGCTTATGATGGAGACACAATCAAGGCATTCCTCAGACGCCGGCTTGATTTCGGTAAAATCCTGGCCTATGAACCTGATCCAATGAACTTTGCCCGTCTGGAAAGCTACTTGGCTGAACTACCCTCCACCATTAGAGACAGGATTTCAGCTCGCAGGTCGGCCGTTGGGGCATCGAAGGGAAAGGTCCGCTTCGAGGCTGGCGGCACCGTAGGATCGAAAGTCTCACGCCAGGGAGAAGTTGAAGTCGAATGCGACACGTTGGATGCACTTCTTGATGTCTGCGATCCCACCTATGTCAAGATGGATATCGAAGGCGCTGAACTGGAGGCGCTCCAGGGTGCGCGCAAAATGATACGGCGGAACTGCGTAACCTGGGCCATATGTCTGTACCATAAGCCCGCTGACCTGTGGCAGATACCCATTTTTATACACTCCCACTCCACGGACTATTCTTTCTTTGTGCGAAAATACATGAGTGAGTTTTGGGAAACAGTCTGTTACGCGGTTCCCAAGAGTCGCATGGCCGAAGACGTGCCAAACAGTCTCGCCCCCTGATGCGGTTGGCGATCCCCAATCGCGAGTAGCGGGACGGGTTTTAATGGATGCAAACGCGGAATATCACGATATATGAAAGCACTTTCCGATCGCACGCAAGCTAACGGCTCGCATGTTGCGTAATCGGGGGTGATCCAAGTTCAGGAGCAAATCGAATGGGTGTCCCGCAAGTCACGGAAATTGTTCTTCTTTACATCGACTTGCCGGCGGCCATCGGCGCATGCATCGCCCGCGGCGGGCCGGTCGTGCTCCTGACCGGCGACGAATTTTACTCGCAAATGATCATTCAACCTCCCGTAAAATAATGCGCGTAACCGGGTCCATAATCCCGAAGCAATAGACAACCGATTCATACGAAAGGAAAAATCATGACAGTGCGGTGGATTAAAAAACAGTACGGCCGAATCGGGCGATTTCTAGGCGTCATGCCGCATCTTTTTGACTCGCCACGCGGGTCCGCATTCGGATTGCTGGAACTTTGCCGCATCATTTTTTTTAACGGCTTCGAGGGTTTTAAGGCCTTCTGCCTCAGATTGGAGGCGCAGCGCAACGTGATGTCGTTGCAACAACCACTGCAAATGCCGGAACAAGTTTGCCATGAGCACAATGTCACCGTCACCGAGGACGAACCGCACGCCGAGCGTTTAACGGTGCCATTTCCCTTCAAGCCCGGCTATATACTCCTTTCGCCCCCCTATGTCTCAAACTCCGCCGGCATTAGGAGCATGTATCGCTGGTGCGATGAATTGAACCGCCGCAGTTTTCCATCCTACATTGTCGGGTCGGACCGTACGGCCCCTGCGCTGAACGCGCCACTGATAGGCTGGAGCGATGCAAAAAACCTTTGCAAGCAGGGTTTCATCGCCATTTACCCGGAAACCGTTACGGGAAATCCTTTGCACGCGCACACCGTTGTCCGCATGGTGGCCAACCGTCCCGGCCTGCTCGGGGGCGAGGAGGTGTACGACGAATCCGAGCTGGTGTTTTACCACGCGGAACCATACGTGCCTTACATCCGGAACCGCATTGCCGGAAAGTTATATATACCGGCGATCGACGAAAGCCTTTTCTTTTGCGACAACACAGACCTGTCGAAAAGAAACCTGGAGTGTTTTTACGTGGGAAAATCGCAGTGGAAGGATGGATTTTTCGACCGTGGCAATGTTTTTGAAATTACTCGGGACATGCCGCCCAAGAAGGAACTGGGCAAACTTTTGCGGGCTTCGCGCGTCTTATACAACTTCGACAACACCACGATCCTCACCTACGAAGCCATCCTTTGCGGTTGTCCGGTCGTGATAATTCCCGACGGCACGCAAACCAGGGCGGATTACGAACGTTCCGAACTGGGCATGGACGGAATCGCCTGGGGGCCGGAAGAACTGAACCGCGTGAAGGTCGACGTCCCGGGATTGCGACGGCGTTATGAACAAGTGAAACGGGAGTTCATCCAGCAACTGGATAACTTTATCGCCATCACCCAGCGACAAGCCCTTCAGCTCGCCTTGTCGCCGAATTGCAAAACCTTGACATCGGACGAAGGATCGCGGTT
>JBEKGL010000320.1:0-5163 GCA_050012815.1 Thermoguttaceae bacterium | reverse complement strand
GCCGGCAACCCGGCGATCTCGGCCAGCATGTGCTGGGCCTGGTGCAGTAGGTACAAAAGCCCTTGCACGGTCGAATCGGGCTGATACGGGTGCAAATCGACCATGCCCGGCATGTTTGCCAAACGTTCGTTCCGCTTGGGATTGTACTTCATCGTGCACGAACCCAGCGGATAAAAGTGCGTATCGACCGACATGTTATAAGTCGATAAATTCGTGAAGTGCCGGATCACGTCCGGTTCGGAAAGCTCCGGCAGCGGCGGCTCCGAAGAAGCAATCGCCCCGGCGGGCAGCAATTTTTCCAGAGGTTGTTCCGGCACGTCGCACTTAGGCAGCCTCACCGCCCAACAACCGGGTTTTGACATCTCGAACAGCAATTGCGTGGTTTTGGTGTTTCGCATGAAGATGTAAAGGGTATTATTTTTTTATTAGACACATTGTGTACAGGATCATCTTAGCTTTCATCAGGAAACATTTCTTGTGTTATTACCCAATAATCTCCTGGTATCTCCTTTTTAAGCAACTCATATATTTTCTCGGCATCTTCCAATTCAGCAAATCGCAATTCAAGTTCCTCTCCTCGTTTCCATGCCCCATATTTCATCATCGTTTTTTCGCATTTGTCCTTAATTCCTTCTTTTTCTGCTTTTAAGAGTAAAATAATTTTATAGGGAAGCATTTTAACGGCGACGGCTTCATCTACATCATACCCTAGCGATAATGTGATTCGCTCATCAGTATTTTTATGGATCTCTCGAAAAGCTTCGTTAATTATTTGAGATCGGATATCTCTGGGCAATTCTGTCCATTTATCCCAAATGACGTACAAACGCACGGATTTTGTACGTGGTGTTCTGTCTTCTATGATGATCGGTAATCCCCATTCCCGGGGATTTTTCCATTCTGCTTTCAGATCGTTTAATAGTGGTTGAAAATCCGAGGGATTAATTTCTTTCTCAGATATAGTTTTAACCGGCACGGTAAATCTCCCCGAAATAAATTTATAAAGAATAGGTGTTTACAAGAAAAAAGTTTGCCGAGTCGGCAACGATATTTGCTTCAAAATGATATGCTCGATTTTTCTTGTATCGTAATATTTCTCGCCAACGTAAATAAACTCTTTGACTTTGGATGCCTACTTGCGTATAGAAACCCGGATCGGAATATATGCAACCTATTTTTATTCTATGTGCGACGATCAACTGTGCCCAGCCCTCTATATCATGTAAATTATTCCACGATATTCCATAATTGTTTTTTGCTATGTTTCGAGCTTGATCTAAATCCTGTATCTTAATTGCGCGATTTTCATCATAATCCAATACATTGGAAAACCAAGCCGACTTCAATATCATTTCTACTGCATATCCCCAAAGATAAATCGCTGCGGTGAATCGACCACGGTCATACAACTCCCAAGCGTCTTCATTGCGAATTTTCGCCGAGGCACGAAATTGACTGACTGAATCCTCGATAAACCGCGCAACTAAAAGCCGGGGCACAAAATAGGTCCTCTAACATTATAGCGTCAAAGTTTTTACCAATCGATCGATTTCTTCCTTGCTTCGTTTTTCAGTGACCGCCACAAGCAGGCAATCGCTCAGTTGCGGATACCATCGGCCAAGGGGCAGCCCCGGAAGAATATATTCTTTTTGAGCGGCTTCCAGCAGTTTTTCAACGTTGCCGCTATTTACGCGGACCACGAATTCCTTGAATGTCGGCCGGTTAAAAACCTTCGACAATTTGCCGCCGGCGGTCAATTGATCCAAGGCGTAATTGGCTTTTTGCAGGCACAATTCGGCCACGTCTCGCATTCCTTGCGGACCCATCAGGGAAAGATACACGGCAGCGCGAAGCGCGAACAGGGCTTGATTGGTGCAGATATTACTGGTGGCTTTTTCGCGGCGGATGTGTTGTTCCCGGGTTTGCAGCGTGAGCACCCAGCATCGTTTTCCGCGTCGGTCGGTGGTTTGACCGACGAGCCTGCCCGGCATGCGGCGCACGAACTGCTCGCGGCAGGCAATGATGCCCAGGTACGGCCCGCCGTAGGCCATTGGGTTGCCCAGCGATTGTCCCTCGGCCACGCAGATGTCGGCCCCATACTCGCCCGGCCGCTTGAGCAGTCCCAGACTGATCGGATCGACGGCCGCGATCATTAGCGCCCCGGCCTTGTGCGCGATTTCCGCAAGCGTTTCCACTTCTTCCAGGCAGCCGAAAAAGTTCGGATGCTGGACCAATACGCAAGCGGTTTCGGAGTTGACGGCCGCTTCCAGATCGGCGGGCAAAACGGTTCCGTCTTTAGCGCCGACGGTGACTATCTCGGTGGAAAAATTGGCCAGATAGGTTTTCAGGATTTGCCGATACTCGGGATGCACGCTTTCGGCGACCACTACCCGGCCGCCGCGCCGCGTGGCCTCCAGCGCCATCAGCACCGATTCGACCGCCGCTGTGCCGCCGTCGTACAGGCTCGAGGTCGACACGTCCATGCCGGTCAATTGCGCGATAAGCGTCTGATACTCGAACAGGGCTTGCAGGTTGCCTTGCGCGGCTTCGGCTTGATACGGAGTATAGGAAGTGTAAAATTCGCCGCGCGAGGCGATTGCATCGACCGCGGCGGGAATGAAGTGATCGTAACTGCCGCCGCCGAGGAAGCATGGCGCGCACGCCGCCGAAAGATTTTGCCCCGAAAGCCGAGTGATATGGTCCGTAAGTTCCAATTCGCCCAGGGCCGGCAAAAGGCACAGATCGCGCTTTAGCCGCAGTTCGGCCGGCACCATGGCGAACAATTCATCCATCGATGCCGCGCCAATGGCTTCGAGCATCACCTGTTGATCTTCAAAAGTATTGGGAATATATGGCATGAGAATGAATGATGAATGATGATTGATGAATGCTGAATGTAAAGGAATGGATGATGAGGTTGGTTCATTCATCATTCATAATTCAACATTCAGCATTGATTAGTGTTGTTCTTCCCGGCATTGTTTTTGGTATGTGGCGTAGTCGAGCAGATCGGCCAGTCCGGCTTCGTTGCCGATTTTAATCTTTACGAGCCAACCGGCCTGGTATGGATCCTTGGAAAGGGTTTCCAGGTTATTGACCATATCAGAGTTGACCTCCGTGATCTCGCCGTCCAGGGGACTATTCAGATCGCTTACCGCCTTGACCGACTCGATTTCGCCGAAGGGCTCGCCTGCGCGGACCTGGCGGCCGATCTCGGGCAAAGCCATGAAGACCAGATCGGTCAAAATTTCCAGCGCGAAAGCGGTGATTCCGACGGTGGCGATTTTTCCGCCGCTTGGGTCGGACTCGATGGCCGCCCATTCGTGCGTTTTGGTATACAGCAATTGCTGTGGATTCACTTCTTATTTCCTTTCTTGTTGCGATTGTAAAAGGGAAGCGGCACAACCCGGGCGCGAGCAATATTACCTCGAATGTCGATCGTTAGTTCCCTGCCCGCCTCGGCAAATTCAGGAATAATATAGCCCATCGCAATCGGTTTTTGCAGGGTGGGCGAAAAGGTTCCGCTGGTCACCTCGCCTATGCGCCGCGAATCGGCCAAAATCGGACAACCCTGCCGGGGCACGCGCCCCTCGGACAATTCCAGCCCGATGCGCGTCAAACGCAGCGGCTGTTTCTCGAGTTTCAACAAGGCGTCCCGGCCGGGAAAATCGTAGCCAACCAGGTGGCAGGCATATCCCACGCCCGCCTGAAACGGATCGATGTCTTCGCTCAGTTCATGACCGTAAAGCGGCATTCCGGCTTCCAGACGCAATGTGTCGCGGGCGCCAAGTCCGGTGGCCACTACGCCCATCGACTCGCCGGCCTGAAGCAATGCCTCCCAAATGCCCAAGGCGATGCCGGGGCCAACGCTCAGCTCGAATCCGTCTTCGCCCGTATAGCCGGTGCGGCTGATAATGCCTCCCTGCCTTTGGGCCGCCGGGTGCAACAGCCGGGCTAAATCTCCGCGGTAGTATTTCATATCATGTAGATCCACGTCGACAAAGGGCTGGAGCAAATCTACCGCCCGCGGACCTTGAATGGCAAACATCGCCCAAAGCCGGCTTACGTCGGTGAAAATTATTTCGTGGCCCGGCCGATTCGCCCGCTCGGGCGGGAGATGCTGATGTATCCAGCGGACGATCTTTTCATGATTCGAGGCATTTACCACCAAAAGGTAGAATGGTTGGCCATATTCGTTGTGGTAGTAACCCACCAGCACGTCGTCAAGAATTCCGCCCTTTTCGTTGGTAACGAGCGAATAGCGAATTTGCCCGAAAACCAAGTCGGCGACCCGGCGGGTAAGCAATTCGGCCAAAAAAACCGCCGCGCCGGGGCCTTCGAACCTCAGCCGGCCCATGTGCGAGATGTCGGCCATGCCCGCGATGCCGCGAGTGGTTCGATGCTCTTGGATAATCGAGGTGAATTGAACCGGCATCATAAAACCGGCGAATTCCACCATCCTGCCGCCGTGCGAAACGTGCCAATCGTATAACGGAGTTTTGTTCATGTAGACAAACGTCCTTGTTTAGGTCCCAATAGATCGATGGCTGATTTCAAGCATCCTACTACTAGTCATGTATTCTTCGTTTTCTTCATTGGATGAAAAAGTATTTTAGCCTCAGGCGGAAATCAGACCAGGGGGCGGGAGAAAATCTTTTCTTCCGGGAAGAGTTGCCGCGAAACGGCCGGCTTTCGTTCTTTCAATTAAAAAAAGGCCATCTTTCCAGATGGCCTGGGGGATTTATGATGTTAAACATGCCGTTCAAGCGGCTGCTCTGCGCCGGCGCAGGAAAGATGTCAGCAATCCCGCCGCAGCCAGACCGGCTAAAGCGGCCGTTGAAGTCGGTTCGGGAACCGGATTGGATTCCAACGTGCCGTTTATATCGCCCGTGCCGGAGGCGTTAAAAGTACTCAGATAATTGCCGCTCGTGGTCACATTGGTCAATTTAGAACTGGAGATTACAAAGGAAATTTGATCTTGCGCGCTGAGGGTCACATCGAAGGGAAGATTTTGGGCCACTAGGCTGTCGGCCAGGCCCCCGACGGTGATGTAAACTCCGGCGCCGCTATAATAAAGTGAGAGTTGATTAATATTTAAACTCAACAGCGGAGTGGTTTGTGATCCGTTGTTTTGCAGCAAGTCAAAACCGAATCCCGCGAAAC
>JBEKGL010000319.1:0-5163 GCA_050012815.1 Thermoguttaceae bacterium | reverse complement strand
AGACGCTAAGGAGCAATACTCTCGCTTCCGAGCCGAGCGGATGTACGGGATAGTCGGGAACGGGTGTAGTCACGAAGTGTGTTCCCAATGTAATTGGTTTGGCGTGAATTGTGATCGCGGGTCCTCGGGCTAAGAGCGTTAGGGTTGTTGATTACGGATTGAAATATGTCGCTTTGAAGAGAAAACGAAGGGAAAGACGGTAGGCATCGTGCCGTCAGGCCTTCACTCACAATCCCTGGGTCGGCGATTGGAACGGTTCCCATGACCATGCTGCGCATGGTGCACGCCCTATCTTCTGCCCAGGTCTTGGTTCATCATAGCCTAATTCCTTCAATCAAGCAATCGCGTTTTTACTATGCTAGTGTTGCACGTCCACGCGGGACCTTTGTTATAGGTCTCGCGGCCCACATATCCCTCCTATTTGGCTGTAATCCATGGTCTAGACAATGGGGTTCACCTCACCGGATTATTCATAACTAGGATTTCCGGTGCAAAGTGCGAAATGCCAACCATATTTGCAAACGAACGTAATGTGTTTGCCATCCTCGCTTGCGCTTCGGGCTAGTGTAAATTTATGAACAATCCGGGTTAAGGACGACGGCTGGCGGGTTGGTATACCACGTGCTAAATCGGGCGAATGCCCGAATGCGAATCTTTGATAAAACAGCGTAAAAAGGTGGATGCAGATCTTTTTTTAAAAAAAGCCTCGCCCATTTTTTATAAATCCAAATTTCGGTGTAAACCGATGCGGACTTGATCGCTTATTTCGGCTATCGCATAGTAACCCGAGGCGGCCGGGCCGCAGTTGACTACCACCGTGGGGCCGAGCGTATCCACACCCCTGGATTCGTGGAGATGACCGCAAACGACCAGGGCCGGCCGGGTCTGTTCCACAAACTCCCGCAAGGCCGTACTGCCAACGTGTTGGAAAAAATGCGTGCGATCGAGTTTTATGTCGCGCGGAGGCACGTGGGTAAGCACGACGTGCCAGCGGGCGTTTTTAACCTGGTCGAACCCGGCCTGGAGACGCAGGGCCAGCTCTTCTTCGGTAAAATCGTACATCCCCTTATGCCACGGCGGCGCGGCCGAAAGTCCGTGAATGCCCACGTCATTGATAATTATTCCCCTCCCGGCGACGGACACGCCCAATTCCTCCAGCCGCTGATCGATTTGTGCGGAATCGCAATTTCCGGCAACTGCCAAAACCGGAACATTTAAGGATTGGGCAATATGCACAATATTTTCAACATCCGCTGGCGTGCCGAAGTTTGTCAAATCTCCGCCAAGGAGCACGGCATCTATCGGCCCGGCATGATTTAAAATATGCTGGAATGGTTCCAAGCGATTATGGATGTCGGTTATACAGAGTAATTTCATATCAGTAGTGCGGAACTAGGCTTAGTACGCCATCGTGGGGGTGCATAAACGCCCTTGTTTGCGAAATAATGGAAGTTGACGCGAAAACCAAAATAATCCTAGCAGGAAAGAATTCGATAGGAAAGCAAGCATCTACAAGTAAGAGGATAATGATTTATTCTTTTTTTGTAAGATCGTTTCCTGCTTGCAAGTTTTGGAAAAAAGTGGAAACTGAAAATTACGGTTTTATTTGAGTTTAATAAACGGAGACCGAGATGAAACAGTTGTCTGTTGCGAAACCGCTCGTCATTACCGATTGGGATGCGATGTATCGCCAGGGAACGCCTCCTTGGGATGCGGGAGTATCTCATGCCGAACTGCTTCGGGTTCTGGACGAATATCCGTTTCCCAAGGGCGGAACGATATTGGAAATCGGTTGCGGAACCGGTTCGGACGCCATTTGTTTTGCCAAACGCCGATTCGAGGTGACCGCGGTGGATTGCTCGCCGATCGCCTTGGAGCGGGCCAGGCTTCGCGCCGAACAGGAAAACGCGCTTCTGCGTTTTGTTCTCGACGATATTTTCGACTTCGCCCGGACGTTAGGCCAGTTCGACGTGGTGTACGACGCCGGTTTTTACCACTACATCCGCCTCAACAAGCTGGAAGCGTATTTGGACATTCTATGGCGGCTTACCCGGCCGGGGTCGTGGTACTTTTGCCTGGCCGGCAGCGTGGGCGAGCGTGCCGAGGAAGGACCGCCGCAAGTTTCGGAAGACGACATCCGTTTTGAACTGGGCCGGCTGTTCGAGTTTGTCCACCTGCGGCACGTCAAGTTTGAAAGCCCGCTTCGGCCCCAAGGCTACCTGGGCTGGTCCTGCTTAATGCGCCGGCCGGAGGTTCGTTTATAGATTAACGGTTATTTTCTGGCCGGTAAAAGCTGAAACTCGTCCGATAGTTCTCGAACCGATTCGAGAATTTGTCCGGGCGTAAACGGCTTTGCCAGGTAGCGTTCGCAATCTTTCTGGAAAGTGCGTATGGAAAGCTTGGGATCGTCGAATCCCGTGACTATCATGACCTTTACCCTTTTCGAGCCGTGGATATTGTAACCCCGCTCGATTTGACGGATGCAATCCAGGGTTTCCAATCCGCTAAGACCCGGCATGACTACGTCGAGGAAAATCACATCATAAGGTTGGTCGTCTTCCAAAGCGCGGCGGAAATGGCTTATTGCTTCACTACCGTCGAATGCGAAGTCCGAAGATCCGTATGGTGAAAAGATAGCCTTCAGCAATTCGCAACAATAAAAATCATCGTCGACTATTAAAAATCGCATAATCCGCCCCTCCTGCTGCTACCCGCCGGCATGACTATAGGCGACAACACAACGCGTCGGACACTACGCATATAATTTTATTGGCCGTTTTCGACCTGTAATTTTATCCTTTATTAACAAGTATAGGTTTTTCCGGGGCGGCTACTAAAGCGAAGGCTCTTTTGCCGGTTGTAGGGGATATCGTAATTTTGACAGATGGGGTTATAATCGCCGAAATCGAGAGTATTCCGGATCTTTGCCTGTGGCGGCATAAAGCCGCAGCCAAATCTCCGGTGTATTCACCGGGGGCTAAATAACTATAATACGCTTTCTAATTTAAAACAGCGCGTCTATCATGCAAAAACCAGCGTGTTTTCGCGTAGCGTAAACACGCGGTAACGCGCTGTTTTAAGGTGACATTGGTATAAAATCCCGCAAATGTCTGTTACCACAACTTTCCAGCAAGCCCTTGGCCGGGGCAATTTGGTTTTCGACGGCGCGATGGGTACGGAAATATACCGGCATCACGTGTTTACCAATCGCTGCTTTGACGAGTTGTGTCTTTCCGATGCCAAACTGATTCGCACCATCCACGGCGAATATCGCGACGCCGGCGCCGACGTGCTCACCACGAACACCTTTGGAGCGAATCGAGCGGCGCTGGCGCAGTTCGGAATTGCAGAAAAAGTTTGCGCGATAAATCGTGCCGGTGCGTTGATCGCCCGCGAGGCGGCCGACTCGGCGGACAGGCCCATATTTGTGGCCGGATCCATCGGTCCCTTGCCTGCCCGGCCGCAGCACGAGGCCTTCCACGGCGAGATGATCGCCGAGCAGGCGGAAAGTCTGCTCTCCGGCGGAGCCGATTTTATTCTTTTCGAAACCCAACCTACGCGCAAGGCCCTGGAAATATGCGCCGCCGGCATGCGCACTCATTCCCGCACGTCTTATGTGCTTTCTTTCGCGCTTGTGGAAAATTGCGAATCCGCCTCGGGCGAATCGCTCGAGCGGATGATCGCCCCTTTGCCCGACGACGTTCCGCAACCCATTGCCTGGGGAATGAATTGCGGCAGCGGTCCGGACGGCTTGTTGGCCGCCGTGGAACGTGCCGTGCGGCTCACGGCTTTACCTATAATAGTGCAACCAAACGCCGGTATCCCAAAGGAGGTGGAGAACCGCCGAATTTATCTATGTTCGCCGGAGTATCTGGCTGAATATGCCAAACGCTATATAAACCTGGGTGCATCGGCGGTGGGCGGTTGCTGCGGCACCACGCCCGATCATATACGCACGCTGGCTTCGACCATTAAACCACTAGCGCGAATAAAATCCAGTCATGTAATCAGCGCAGTTGCCCAAAGCGTGGCGCTGAAATCTCCGGCCACCTTGGCCGAAAAATCGCAATTGGGCTTTCGGCTGGCCAATCGCCTGTGGGTGACAAGCGTGGAATTGCTTCCCCCGCGCGGTTACGATATGCGGTCCACCATCGACAAGAGCAAGACGCTTCGCAAACGGGGTATAAGCGCGATAAACATTCCCGACGGTCCCCGGGCGAGTTCCAGGCTTTCTTCGCTTATTGCCGCGGAGCATATCCTGCGCGAGGCCGAAATCGAGCCCATCCTGCATTTTTGCTGCCGCGATCGGAATCTGATCGGCATGCAGGCCGACCTGCTGGCATGCGCGGCGTGCGGTATTCGCAATATTCTTTTTGTGACCGGCGACCCGCCGAAGTTGGGCGATTATCCCCATGCCACCGGAGTGTTCGATACCGATTCCATCGGCATGGCCGCCGTGCAGCGGCGGTTGAATTGCGGCGTGGATTTGGGCGGGCAGCCCATCGATCCGCAAACCTTCGCCGTCATCGGCGTGGGTCTGGATCCCACCGCGCTCGATCGGCGGCGGGAATTGGATCGTTTTCGCGTCAAGGCGGAATCCGGCGCGGAGTTCGCTATTACCCAGCCCGTGTTCGACCCCGACGCCTTGTTGCGATTCCTCGACGAGGTGCAATCTTACAATATTCCAATCATTGCCGGTATTTGGCCGCTTGTAAGTTACCGTAACGCCTCGTTCATGCGGAATGAAGTGCCGGGCGTGATTGTACCTGACGCCGTTATGCAACGCATGGCATCGGTCGATAGCCGCGAAGGCCAATTGGCCGCGGGAATCGAGATCGCCCGCCAGTCGGTTGACCGGGTGCGGGATCGCGTGGCCGGCATCCAGGTAAGCGCGCCGTTCGGAAACATCGAAACGGCCCTGGCGGTGATTGAAGGCGGTGATTTATAATCCATTTATCAGGTTCATAACATGGCCACCCCGAAACAACTTGAAGTTTTTTGCAACAAAGCCCGAAAGATGGGGGCTTTGGATGCCGTCGTCGTTTCGCCGCCCCAGCAGGTATTCACTGCCGTGTGGGTCCGATTGCGGTGCCAATACGGGTGCTCGGAATATGGCCAGTGCCTGACCTGCCCGCCGTATTCGCCCACGCCCGATACGACCCG
>JBEKGL010000318.1:0-5169 GCA_050012815.1 Thermoguttaceae bacterium | reverse complement strand
GTGTAACTGTTATCGCGCATTTGCGTTTCCCAGACGGGTTTTTGCACCGTGTAAACCTCTTCCCGCTCGCTGGTTTCGGTTATCGGCTTGGCCACGGTGTAGCGCTCCTCGCGCAACTGCGTTTCCCAGACGGGCTTGTAAGCCGTCACCGGACGTTCCTCGTATGCGGTCTCGTATTCGATTTTATAAGCGGTCATTTGCCGCTGTTCGCAGACCGTTTTGTAAACCAGCCGGTACTCCTGTCCGCACACGCTCGCCACGGACGATACGGTGCCCGACGTTGCGCAATCGCAGGCCCGTCCGCAAACAGCTGGCATAAGGCCGGCAACGATCATTAAGCTTAATGAGATACGAATGGAAGCGTTCATTGGTATTCAACCTTTTGTGATTATTAATCCCCGGGCGAATACACCGGGGGAACATGGAACAATACTATGTTAAATTCTAGGTTGCGGAAACGCGAAACGGCGGTTGCGCAACAATATACTCCATCAAAATAGTCTGCCAGACAACCGAGGCAACTGCAAATCCTAAAACAGCCCGCAAAGTTTAACATGGATTGCAACTGCATGTTGCACAAACAGTTACGGCGGTTTATATTCCTTGAAGTTTTTCATCGCCCGCGCCGCATGTAAAAATAGCATACGTTCCTCAATCCTCACGCCCGCATAGACTTGCAGCTTAAGTTTATCTAACCGTTACAACCGAACCTCTATCTATTGTATCTTTACGCGGAATACTGTTTGTTTGTTCAGTTTAAATAAAATCTCATTCCTGGCGGGTCTTTAAGTACAGAAGGCATTTAATTGCCTTTCACCCAGCGGAGCGGCGATGGACACATTAGGCAAACGACTAGCCCGAGGCGACCATGCCGCCTTTGCCGAGCTTTACGACGCCTGCGCCGATCGCATCCATCATTATTTGATGATTATCCTGGGATCGAAAGAAGACGCCGAAGACGCCTTGCAAGAGACCTTCGTCCGCCTGGCCGGAAATTGCAAGCGTTTGGCGAAAGTCGAAAATTTGACCGCATACACCTTTACCATTGCCCGAAACGAGGCCCTGCGATTGGCCGGGCGGCGAAAAACCGCGGCATCCTTGAGTACAACTATCCAAGGACAAAGTCTGTTTGAAATAGCCGAAAAGGAAAATCCCCAGGCGAACGATTGCGTCGAGGCGGCAACTACGGCCTTGAACCGCCTGGATGCGCATCTTCGCGAAATCGTGGAACTAAAGTTTTTCGCCGGTCTGACGTTCCGAGAAATCGCCGATATTGTCGGCTGCCCGCAAGGAACCGTGGCCACGCGCTATCGCACGGCCTTGGATAAAATGCGGGCGATTTTAGCAAAGGATTGGATATGAACCACGATCCGGAACAAATACTCGCACAAATAAAACCTTGTCGGACAGATGGCCAGTTACGCATGCAAGTCCTAGGCGCGGTCGATACCCGGTTGCGCGAATCGCGGCGTTGGCGGTTGCAAAAACGCATTGGGCTTTTCACGCTGGCAATGGTGTTATTTGGCACGGGTCTGAATATTTGGATTAACCAAACCGTTTCGCAACGACTCGCCGCCTTGTTTCCGCCCTCGACCCCGTCGCGACAAATAGTGGAATTGGCCGACTTCATTTCGAAACACGCCGATCCGCAGGCCGGTCAACAGGTATATCAACAAGTCGCGGCAACTCCTGAGTATAAGTATTCGCCGGAAGAGTATTTTGAATATCTTCATAAAATACCCGAGGCGTCGGAAATTCTTGTTAAAGGACCATATCATGAAAAGAGCGAAAAAGATCCTGCTTTGGACTGGAATTGGCGCGGGAGCGTTAATCGCCGTCCTGCTGCTTATTACCGCCTGTTACGTGTGGATTACCGGTTCACGGCTTGAAAAGCTTTTGGCCGCGCTAAAGGCGGCCGGAGAGCCTATTTGCCTGGCCGATCTGGCCCGAAAACCCATCCCGCCGGACCAAAACGGCGCGACGTATATCCGCCGCGCAAAAGATGACATGTCCGCCGTGGATCAAGCGTGCGAGGCTTTAAAATACAACGAAGAGGAAGACTGTTTTTATGCCGAGGAAATACCCCGCCTCGAAAAAGCGATAAAGTCATATCCCAATATTTATCCTTTACTGGAAAAAGCCGCCTGTGCCGATGATTTCGATTTTCAAGAGGACGTTAAACAAAAACCCGGAGATTATACAAATCAATTCCTGAATGATATTGTGCTTATCAGAAGCGGCGCTCGCAATCTTGATTATCGGGCGGAAGTCCTGATTTCAAAAGGCGAGCAGGATAGTGCGGTCCAGTCGGCGATTATTTTGCTGCGACTGTCTTGCCAACTGGAACGGGAACCGCTGATAATAAATTTTTTAGTATCTTGCGCTATGAAACGTATTAGCTTAATTAATGCTCATGACGCTTTACAAGCCGGGCCTATTGCCGAACAAACACGAGAGGCATTGGATGCCGAACTTTCTCTTCATGATTCAATGAAACAATTCCAAAAGTCGCTTAAAACCGAACGGGCTTTTTCCATCGACTCGTTTAAGAAACAGCCCTGGACGCCGTTTTCTTATCAATGGCAGTTAGGGATTTTGAATCTTTATGTTGAGTATTTGAATAATTCAACCCAGCCGTACGCCGACTGGATCGCCAATGAACCGGAACAAAAAACAAAGGGCACTCTCCTTGATGTTTACAAATATCTTTTAAGACCTTCGTTAAAAAGCGCATTGACTGCCGCGTATCGTACCCAGGCTTATATTCGCTCTCTTCGCATCATCAATGCCTTGCAGGGAAAAGTTCCTCCCGATAGCGACAAGATTCCCACGATGGCCGAACTCGGCCTGCCCGACGAAGTGGGCATCGATCCCTTTAACGGCAAACCGATGATTATCAAAAAACTGTCCCAAGGCTGGCTGGTCTATTCGGTGGGTGAAAATCTAAAAGACGATGGAGGCAAAATACAAAACGATCCGGAAGGGGGACGGCCGCTTGATGTCGGTTTCGGGCCAAAAATTCCCGCGCCGCAATTAAAAGAAAAGGAATCGTCTAAATAAAAACCGTCATGGGCTTTTTATCACGAAAACGCGAAAGTACGAAAAAACGAAAGAAACAAGGCAAATAATTATTCGCGTGATGATTCAAATAATAATTTCGTGTTTTCGTCCTTTCGTGGTTTCGTGATTGATTTCATGGTCGATGCGCCCGGAGCAAGCTCCGGGGCTAAACGACAAGTATAGCTTTTCCTTGACGCCTTTCTTTCTTTTTCGCCCTTTGACATAATGGGCAGCATGCGTTTACTTGATCTTACCCTGCCCGCGCCGGCGGAGAATTTGGCGCTGGACGAAGCGCTTTTGGATGAGGCTGAAACTGCCGCCGTGCCGCTGGAAACGCTGCGCTTTTGGGAACCGGCGCAAATCATGGCGGTCGTGGGACGCTCCTCGCGCATCGAAACGGAAGTGCATGTTGCCGCCTGCCGGGAATTGGGGATTCCCATCTTGCGTCGCATAAGCGGCGGGGCGGCAATCGTCGCCGGGCCGGGCTGCTTGATGTATAGCCTGGTGCTCGGCTATCAAAATCGTTCCGGCCTGCGGGCGATAAATCAGGCCCATGCCTTTGTGCTCAATACATTGGCCGAAGCGTTCAGATCGCATCTCCCCTCGCCCGACCAACCTTCGGTCGGTGCCCGGAGAGGGGCAGGGGGTGAGGGCAACGCGATTTTGGAAATTCGCTGTTGCGGAACCAGCGACCTGGTCCTGGAAACGGGATTAGGGCCACTAAAATTTTCCGGCAACAGCATGCGCTGCCGAAAGCGGTATTTTCTGTATCATGGCACGATTTTGTATGATTTTCCCTTGGATGTAATTTCCCGTTGTTTGAAGGTTCCGCCGCGGATGCCGGACTATCGCAACAGCCGCGATCATCGGGCTTTTGTTATGAATTTGCCGGTTTCCGCCGCGTGCATTCGGCAGGCATTGATTTCCGCCTGGAATGCCCTGGAACCGATTGTAGATTGGCCCCGCGAGCTTACGGCCCGTTTGTCGGCGGAGAAATACGGCAATTCGCAATGGAATGAATCCAGTTAATCGACGACTGGGAACTTGGGTGTGAAAGCACCGGTCGCAAGCGACCGGGCTAAACTTAACCCGATGGCATTATTCGCGCCGCGGGGGTTAAAATGATATAATGATCGGATATGCTCCGAAAAGTAACCTTACCGCCGGACGTTCATGCTTTTACCCCAGGCTCGAGGCCGGGCGGTTGGTGGCATGAATCGGACGACGGCGTGCATGTTGTTTGCGATCTTTGTCCGCGAGGCTGCGCATTGCGGCCGGGCGATCGGGGGTTTTGCTTTGTGCGCGAGAACCGCGACGGGCAGATCGTTTCCACCACTTACGGCCGAAGCACCGGTTTCTGCGTGGATCCGATCGAGAAAAAACCGCTCAATCAATTCTTTCCCGGCACGGCGGTATTATCGTTCGGCACGGCGGGCTGCAATCTGGGCTGCACCTTTTGCCAGAATTGGACGATGTCGCGATCGCGCGACGTCGAAGCCGCCTGCGAAACCGCCGATCCGGCGACCATTGCCACCGCCGCCGCGCGCCTGGGCTGTCATAGCGTGGCATTTACCTACAACGATCCGATCATCTGGGCCGAGTACGCCATCGACACGGCCAAAACCTGCCGGCAAGCGGGCGTAAAGACCGTGGCCGTCACTTCGGGTTACATTTCCGAGACTGCCCGGGCGGCATTTTTTGAGCAGATGGACGCGGCCAACGTCGATCTAAAGGGATTTACCGAGGATTTTTACCGCCAATACTGCGCCGGCCGATTGCAGCCGGTGCTGGATACGCTCCGCTGGATCGCCCGGGAAAGCAAGGTCTGGCTGGAGATCACCAATCTTATCATCCCGGGTGCCAACGATTCGCCCGAGGACATCAAACGCATGTGCCAATGGATTGTCGAGGAGTTGGGCCCGGACGTTCCGCTGCACTTTTCGGCATTTCATCCGGATTTCAAGCTGACCGACCGCGGTCCCACGCCGATCGGCACATTGCTCAAGGCATACGATATCGCCCGCCAGGCGGGAATACGCTATATTTATACGGGCAACGTCGTCGACCAAGAGCGGCAGCAGACGTATTGCCCCGGTTGCGGGCGTGCGG
>JBEKGL010000317.1:0-5170 GCA_050012815.1 Thermoguttaceae bacterium | reverse complement strand
CACGCCCGACGCCCGATTCGTGGATTTGGGCACCGAGTTCGGCGTGAAGATTGATGAAAAAGGCCGTGCAGCGGTCGCCGTTTTCGCGGGCAAAGTCAATGCCGAAGCCAAACTGGCCGACGGCCGCTGGACCGCGCCGATTTCGCTTCGCAAGGGCGAGGCAGTGGTTTGTGAAGGAAACAAGTTTACTCCGCAAGTTGCTCAGCGAAGTAATTTCCCCACTCTACAACCACTGCCTCCACTCCCACCGAATCTACTTTACCAGAGTTGGCTGGAAGCCAGCCAAGAACTTCAAAAACGATCAGATATAGTGGCTTATTTCGATTTTCAGCGGGATGATAACAATCCAAATGTGCTGATCAATCGCGCGTCAACCGGAGCGGCGTTTAACGGCCAAATAAAAAAAGCGACTTGGACCAAGGGGAGATTCGAGGGTAAATCCGCACTGAAGTTCGCGGCTGTGGATTCAGGCGTGCTAGTGAATCTGCCTAAGAAATACGAACAGATGACATTAGTTACTTGGGTAAAGATTAGTGAATTAAATAATTTTTGGAACGGAATCTTGCTGTCAAACGATTGGAGTAGGTCTGGTCAATTGCATTGGGAGATCCAGTCAAATGCCCATATTATATTGAATCTAATGAACCAGAACCTCGATAAGGATACGTATTACTCTACCAAACCAATTCCAAGCGATTGCCTCAACCGCTGGAGCATGATTACCGCCGTTATTGACCGAGCCAATCAACGCTGTTTGATGTATTTAAACGATATATGTGTTTTATACCAGCAAAGCGAAGTGCAGATCCCCTCGATTGAAATCGGTGCAGCGACAATTGCCGGTTGGCTTGAGAGCGGAAAGGACTCGGATACAAGAAAGACTCGCAATCTTTCATGTTGCATGGACTCGTTTATGATTTTTCAAAGTGCACTGTCAGAAAATGACATCAAACAGATTTATGAGGCTAGCAAGCCGTAAACGAGGTGAAAATATTAGTAATGAAATAATACACATAAATAAAAAGAAGCGGGCCGGAATAGAGAAGAGGAAGTTTTTTGCTGAGTTCAATTTGGATTTATATATAGAAGAGAAAGGAGGTGTTTTAGACGTTGCGTTTGGCAAATAAGTGGTGGAATGTCGCGAGTCACGATGTTTCCCGGCATCGCTTGAAACAAACCGCCACCTCCGGCCTGCGCGAAACACAACGAGTTGCGGCATATTTCAGCAACCAACAGGCTTATCCTCGTGATTTATCCCCGATTAGCCTTAGCGTTTTATTGAATCTCCGATTGCCAATAATGGTTCGGGCGAGTTGTGCCTGATTGTTGGCGCTGTTATTCAAGGTCGGTAGATCAATTTGCGTACCAACTTTTCAATTTGGCAATCAGAAACTCAATATTCAATTTATTTGAAACTATACGATTTTTTTACTTCTCTGAAAGGAGAAACTCCTATGATGCGGCAATTTTGTGATCTTACCGGCAGAAAGTATTTTATGGGTCTGTTGATCGGTGTTTCCTGCCTTCTCACGGCGGGAAATTTGCAAGCAGTCTCGACACTTTATTGGGATCCGACGTTTACCAACAGCTCAAGCGGCGGCGGACCAGGCACTTGGGATACCGTTTTTCCTTTGCTGAATTGGTACGATATCACGGTCCCCGGCGATGGCGCCTGGATCCCCGGCAGTGATGCCGTGTTCGGAGCACCCACTGGCGGCACCGGCGGCGCAGTTACTGTCAGCAGCGGCGGCCTCGGCGTCAGTGTCGAAAGCCTCACGTTCAGTGCGAACAACTATTCCATCAGCGGCGACAAGCTGATTCTCACCGGTACGCCCATCATTACGGCCAGCAACGACGCCACTATCAACAGCGTCATAGACGGCGCAGTCGGATTTTCAAAGGCAGGCAATGGAGTGCTCACGCTCGGCAGCCTCACTGGCAACACATACACCGGCAACACCACGATCACGGCAGGTACTCTGGCATACAGCAATACAAATCAATTGGGCGTCGGCAACCGTATCGTCTTTAACGGCGGCACGCTAAGACCCACGGCAGCGATGACCGAAGCCCGCGGCATTGATATGACAGGCGCGGGCACGATCAGCACAACCAATGGGGCAGTCGTTAATGCCATCACTCTTAACGGCAACATAACTGGATCCGGCGCTCTAACCCTTGCCGGACCCGGCCCGGTAACCCTTACAAACACCAGCGGCACCGACAGCACCTATACCGGAACCATCACACTCCTGTCGGCTTCAGGCCCGGGAATCATGCCAGCGGGCGGCATCTATGACGCCGGTCTGTTGAATTTCGGCCCCTCGACTTCGGCCGTCTTGGGAGTAGGCGCGACTCTTGCAACAACAAACGGCGGCAGAGCCCTTTACACACGCATCGACAACACCAGCGGCGGAGCGCTAACGCTGCCAGGCGTGAACATAAATTTGCAGAAAAACGCCATCGTCTTCCAGGGCACCAATAATCTGACTTTTGGCGCTGTCGGCGGCGTTGGCGGCGATCTGAGTTTTGCCAATAATCAGCCTGTAGGCATCCAGATTTTGAATAACGCCATCCTCGGTTTCAATAGAATCTACAACAACGAAAATAACGCCAAAACCCTGGATTTAAACGGCGGCACGATCGCTGTAGGCACCGGCGGAATTCAACTATCCGTCGGCCCGACCGGCGCCAGGGGTATGGGATTCCGCGGCTCGAGCAACATGACCGTCGCGGGGCCGATCGTTAACGGATCGGTGAGCTATAACGATACACTTGAATGGGCAAGCACCGGCACCCTGACCATGTCCGGGATCAATACATATACCGGTTGGACCGCAATACGGGCAGGTAAAGTGGTTTTGAATCATGACCCAGTCTCAGGTTCTGATACTCCCAAATTGTCTTCCACGGCTCCTCTACACATGGCGGGATCGGCAACTGTTGAACTCACAGGCGGCGGGGGTAGCGAAACCGTTAACGGCCTTTATCTGAACACAAATGTAGTAGGCGCTAATGGCAGAGATATTGCCGGTGGAACGACCAAAATTATTCGGACGGGTGGCGCCACGGGCGTCATAAATCTGAATGCCATCACGCGATCTGGCGGAGGATCGGCCGCGGGGACGGGAACGGCCTTGAATATCGGCGCGCCGAATATTGCTACCACCACCTCCATCAACAACAGCACCGGAATCATCGGCGCCTGGGTCACGGTAATCGACAACTCAGGCAACACCCAATGGGCAACAAGCGGCGCCAGTGGGACAAATCCGATTACGGCTTTCACAAATTACAATGTGGCTCCTTGGACCTCGACGGACAACACTTCGCTCGCCAGCACCGGCACCGATACGCTGTCCGCCAACACCACGGTCAACACGTTAAGGATCAGCACCGGCGGAGGGAGCGGTTATAATTTGGATCTTGGCGGCAATACGCTGACGTTGGCCGGCAGCGGCTTGCTGTTCGCAGGCGCGGACAATTATGAAATCAAGAACGGAAAGCTCACCGGGCAGGCCGCGGCCGGTTCGGAAGTGATCGCCAACAACGCCGGCACGGGCCTGCTGACGATCAGCTCGACCATCGTCAATAACGGGTCCAACGTTACGAGTCTGACCAAAACCGGGCCCGGCACGGTACTCGTCAATGCAGCGAATACCTTCACTGGCAGCACTTACGTCGGTCAAGGCACTCTCAAACTGGGAACTTCAACGATCCAAGGCACATCTGGCCCATTGGGTCCAGGAACCGGCAATGTGTGGGTTAATGACGGCGGAGTTCTCGATCTGAACGGCCAGAATCTCAATGCCGCGGTGGTCGGCGGCTCGTTCGGCAAGATTCTAAACAACAATACCGGGACGACCTCTACGTTGATAATGGGCATAGGCAACGTGAACAGCTATAACTCGAACATTTGCATCACCGATGGCATTGGCGCGGTTAAGCTCATCAAAACCGGCGGGGGCGGAGGGGCCAACTCGAACTATTGGGATGTCGGCGCGGTTGACAATAAATTCTCGGGAGGTTTGATCATCGATGGAACAGGTGCCTACGGAGGGGGCGTGGCAAACAGCTTTGACAACACCTCCTGCGTCGGCCTGAAGGCCATTATCGGAACTACCATGCTGGGCACGGGCACTATTACGCTGAACGCCGGCCGCATCTGGGTATATGACACAAACGGCGAAACTTGTGATACTATTCCCAATAACTTCATTATTTCCAACAATCAATACAACAATTTCAAGCAGGACAATAATTCCATTTATCTTTCCGGCAGTTTCACCGGCGCGGCGGATGCGAAATTGACGTTTAGAGGAAAGGGTGCATCCTACGCGACACTGTCCGGAGATTGGTCCAATTATTTTGGCACATTATACCTGGCTAGCAACGGCGGCACTACGGAGGTTAACCTGGTTAACACGGCAAGCGAATTGGCAAACGGAATTCTTAACTTCTCCGCCACGGATACTACTGAATATGACTATCAATCCCAACTCCAGACCGACGCTATCGTCCAAATTGGCACGCTGACCGGAGTCGCGACTAATTCCATTATCCGCAACAATGGCCTTGCCGGCACCACTACGACGTTCAAAGTCGGCGGTTCGGGCGTAACTACGTCCTACGCGGGCCACATCAACAACGGAAGCGGCACGACCGCTTTGTTCAAGACGGGTGCAGGCAACTTGACTATCACCGGCACGTGCACCTACACGGGTCTTACAACCGTCAACAACGGAACGCTGTATCTCAACGGCGACATAGCTTCTAATTCGTTTTCCGTATCCGGCGGCACGCTCGATATAGCCGCCACCGGCGCATTCAATTCCACCAACGCCTCGGCTACGCTCACCGGCGGCACCTTCAATCTAAGGAAGAACGCGACGACGTTGAATTCGGTTAGCGTAGGCAACGGCGCGATTTTTGCCACGCCGTTCGCCGCCGACAGCAGTAACATTACCGTTGGAACCACCACCGTCTCCACGGGTGTGAATGTAGCCACCGGCGGCACACTCAGTATGGTCGATTCCAAGATTGACACCCTAAACCTCAATAGCCTTTCCGCGTCGACCCTGACCGTGGGCGCTTCAACCTTGAACTTCGACTTCAATGTCGTTGGCGGCAGCCTGACCGCGGACCTGATCGTCCTCAATAATAACTTCAC
>JBEKGL010000316.1:0-5181 GCA_050012815.1 Thermoguttaceae bacterium | reverse complement strand
GGCATTGTAATCAGGATGTATTGCGACAAGGCGGAACATGTTTCCTAAACTAAAAACAGTCGAACCGCTGCCGAATTATCAATTACTTCTCACTTTCGATAACGGCGAACAGCGACAGTTCGATATGAACTCATATTTAGATAAAGGGATTTTTGCCGACTTGAAAGATGAATCTCTTTTCCGCGCAGTCCGCGTAAGTTTCGACACAATCGAATGGCCCAACAGGGCCGATCTATGTTCCGAGGTATTGTATGCGCAAAGATCGCCGCTACAAAGTTGTACCAAATAAGTTAATTAAGTCCGGCTTCCTGCGGCTAACAATTTGGTGAGGATAAATGAAAGGGAAATGAAGGAAAAAGTGTCGGGAATGAATGGGTGAGACTTGTTCTTGTCCAATAATTGGACTTATCCCCTTTTTCCAGGAGAGCAGCAAAATGAGAACAAGAGGAAGAGTACGACCGAGCAAGCCGATGTCGGCTTTTGGCATGATTGTCGGTATTATTTTTATTGGTATTGGTTTCTTCTTGGCAATTCCGCATTTCGGTATCATTGGCGTCTTCTGGACGCTCATTGCCATTGGCATCACGGTGTATCATGCCATTAATGTTTTTTCGGAGCATGGTGTTGCCCATGAGGTTGTTGAATTTGAGACCGATGCGTCACAACCTGACATCTCACGCGCATCTGCCGAAACAGTTGAAAAACGCCTTGAAGACCTCAATTCCTTGAGGGAGAAAGGGCTTGTCTCTGAACAGGAGTACAAAGAACAACGCAATCGCATTCTCGCCAAAATATAGGGTTTTTCCTCAAATTGTTTGACTAGAAATCGTATCAATTCATTGATTTCTTTTTACTTTACGAATAAATCCGTCACCGGCACGATGGTCACGTTTTCCGGCTTGATATCCAACTTGAAGGTGCTGATTTGTTTGTCTTCCTCCAAAACGCTCTCGGGCTTGGCCGTGGGATATGTGTAGGGGCTGGGGGCGTTTGTCACTAAGGCTTCTTTCATCGTCTTGGCGTCTTTGGTGACAATGACGATCTGCATGTTCTTATACTGCCAATACTTTTTCACGGTCGCATTGACCTCGGACAAAGTGACTTGCTCGAGCATCTTGCGAAACAGTTCCAAGTGGCTGCCCCGGACGCCGTAAAATTTGTCGTCCAGCGCGAATGCCAGCCGGTCCATGGTCGTGGGGGCGTAGTGCAGCACGAAGTTGTGCAGGAACTTGCGCGTAAGATCGAATTCGCTCTGCGTCAGGCCTTTGTTGACCAAATGCTCATATTCCCTCAGCGCCCCGCGCAAGGCAAACTGCCGCGCGGCATTGGGCACCGGGCGAATCCAGATCTCGAAAATCTGCCGGCGCCGGGCGAAATTCGGCGGCGGCGTCTCCAATGCCCCGCCGTTGGGAAAGTGCTCTATGTACGAATAATCGCCGTAGTTCAATCCTCGCAATTCACGCAACACGTTGTATAAATGACTGCTCTGGTTGCGATGCTCGCCCAGCCACGAATTGGCCGCTGCCAAGGCGTACCAATCCTTTTCACCCCGCAACAAGTCGATGGGAAATCCAATGCTGATGGCCGTGGCCGAACAATCTTTTTCCACGATCTTTACTTGCAAGCCATTGATTTTCGGCGGTTGCGGAGGCGGAACCGGCTGGGGTTTGCCGGCGGGAAGGGCAGCTAGATCCGCGCGAATATTATCCAATAATTGCCCTTGATAACCGCCGCCAAGTCCTATAACCACGTTATCGCGAGTGTAGAATTTATGATAAAAATTCCGCACGTCCTCGACCGTGATGCCCTTCACCCCGTCGATCGTTCCCATGGGCAAATGACCGTAGGGCGTGCCCCGGAAAATAGTATTGTAAAGCACGGCCTTGCCCAACTCCTCGTCGCTGGAATAGCGAAGCGTGTTTTCCAGATAATTCATCGCATCGCTTTTCAGCCGATCGAGGTCCTCTTGCTTAAAGGCCGGCTCCATCACGGCCTGCATTAAAAGTGGATAATACCGATCCAGATTATCCTTGTGGATCCGCCCGTAAACGACCGTCTGTTCCACCGAAGCGACGGCGGCGTAGCTTCCGGCAATGGGGAAAAGCCGATCGAGCACATCCTCGTACGAGTTGCTTTTTGTCGATGCCTCGGTAATCATCTGCGCGGTCAAGGCGGCCAGGCCTTCCTTGCCCGGCGGATCGTTTTGCGACCCGACTTTGAACCACAGCCGCAAACAAACCGTCGGATCGCCCTCGACCGGCAGCGCAACTACTTGATCCATCGGTATTGCTTCAACCGCCTGTGTATTGTCCGCCGAGAAAGCGAACATGGAGAACAGACATAGAAGAATAATTGTAAATTGCAAATTGCAATCGCGAAAACGCGAAAGTACGAAAGAGCGAAACAAAGGCCGGACAAAAGACCTCTTTCCATGGACCTTTATACAAGTATTTCGTGTTTTCGTCCTTTCGCGATTTCGTGTTTGTCCGATGATGATGTTAAGGAATGTTTTATTATATTTTTGAGTATTCAGCATTATTTTTCCCCTTTCAACACGGCGATCGTGCGCCGTTCGGGCCGGTAGTATTCCTTGGCCGCGCGGAGTATATCCTCGGGCGTAACGCTTTCGTATGTGGCATATAATTGATCCAATGCCTCTATTCCCCCGGTCAGGGCGATATAGCGGGTTAACGCCTCGGCCACACGTTCCGGCGAATCCAGACGGTCCAATAACTCATATTTGTCGTGGCGCTTTACGTCGGCCAGTTTTTGCTCGCTTACCGGCGCGGATTGGAATTTCTTGATGGTCTCTTCGATATCCTTTTGCACCGAATCGATGTCCTCCGGATTTTTTACCATGGCGGCGATGCTCCACAGCGGAACGTCGCGGTTCATGGAAACATCGGCGAAGAGAAACTGCGCTTTCTGTTCGCGGATGACCAGCTTTTTATAAAGCTCGCTGGTTTCGCCGAAGGCCAAGCTGCAAAGCAATCGGGCGGCGGCGAAATCGCGATTTTCCGCGTCGAACGCCGCGCCCTTGTAAGCCATGCAAAGAATCGGCAGCGTCTTGCCGGGATAACTGACGTCCACTCCGCGCTCGGCCGTCTGTGGCGGTTCGGGCGTGATCTTCGCCGATGTATATCCTTTTTTCCACCCGCTGTAGTATTTCCGGATCAAGGCGAATGTGCTCTTGGCTTCCACGTCGCCGACAACCAGGATCACTACGTTTTCCGGCCGATAAAAACGCTGGAAAAACGACAGGCTGTAATCGTAAGCCTCGGGCATGGCCTTGACGTCGGCCTCGAAACCCATGGTGGTGTGTTTGTAGGTGTGGGCGTCGTACGCTCGATCCGCCAGCTTTTCCTCCAGCAGGAAGAATGGATTGGTGACGTCCTTGCGATACTCGCCGTAAACCGCGCCGGCCTCGGTCTGGAACGCCGGTTTGGCGTAACTCAGGTTTTGGAATCGATCGCTTTCGAGCTCGATCACCTTTTCCAGATTTTCCTTGGCGACCGTCATGAAAAACTGGGTAAAATCATCGGTGGTCGAGGCGTTGGATTTAGCGCCCATGCCGGTGACGAGGCTATCGTACACCGGGCCGGGATACTTCTTCGTGCCGCGAAACATCATGTGCTCGAAAAAATGGGCGAACCCCGATTTGCCCGGCTCCACCTCGTCCCGGCTGCCGGTGCGGACCACCGTGAAATACGCCACAAGCCCGGGACTGGACATGGGAATGACGATCGCTTTAAGACCGTTGGGCAGGGTTTCCTGCTGGTAAGGATACGGAAAAAACGTCCCCGCCCCAGCCGCTTGCACCAGTGCGGCCGGCAACACGAAAAAAAATGTAAACAGGTATCGCATAATGTCCCTCAAAAAAACGATTTTTAAATAAAGTATAATTATATTACCAATGTTCTCCACGTAAGCAAGTAACATAAACGATAAAATGTCGTATTTTTCGTTTATTGATACTTAGGAAAAGAATGTCGCATGAAACGTCAGAATCGGGGCGTGTCGCCCCGGTAATTCCGCACCCGTCCCGTCCCGGCTCCGTGAGTATTCCCCACGAGTTGGGGCATCTGATGTTGACTTATTGAAAAATCGAATACAATTACTTGTCTTAGGCAGTTGGTTCCTCTTTTCCAAGGAGAATTGCCATGCTGCGTTACGAATTGATCGAAACCAATGAAGGTCTGACGGTTATCGAGATCCCCACCGGCGCCACGGCCGAAGATGCGGCCCGCCAACAAGACGGCCTTATCATCGATCCAGGCCCGTTCACCTCCTACGAAGACGCCTACGAAGCCCTGATGGCCTTGAAACTAGACGAGGACGAGGAAGAAGAATTGGATTGATTTTTTAATAATTGAACCTCGAACTAGTTCATTAGGAATTCGCCAGATTTATTCCGGCCCGATTGAACTCCTCCAGAATCCGCAGGTTGATTTTTTCCGCATTGGCCGAGTATTCGTCGTTATTCGGCGGGGCAAACCAATAAGTGACGTCCAGGATCAGGCTGTTTGTCTTATATTCGCTGAAAACAACCTGCGGCGATGTGATCTTGCCGTAGATTGTCGGATGAATCGGCTCGCGGATGTCCCTCTCAGCCAGTATATCGTTGACTATCTTTAGCGCCAGTTTCACTTTTTCCGCGGGCGTATCCGGTTTAAGCGCAAGTGTGAAATTCCGCCGGATGCCCGGACGCCGGGAAACGTTTTCAATCGGACTGTTGACGATGTTGGCGTTGGGTATGCTGATTATGTGCCCCCCGGCCGTACGAACCCTGGTTGTACGCAAACCGATGTCTTCAATCACGCCGTCGCACCCGGAGCAAATTATCCGCTCGCCGATCTTAAATGAGCGGTCCATGATAATCGTGATCGAACCGAATAAATTCTTCAACGAATCCTGGGCGGCCAGGGAAACCGCCAATCCCGCGATACCCAAGCCCGCCAACCAAGCGCTGATGTCTTTCTCGAATACCGATTGGACGACAAACATGACTGTGATAACTATTAAAAACATTCGCAGCGTGCGGCGGACCAAGGGAGCGACATGTATCGCAAGCGAGGAATCCGTTTTCCTGCCAAACTGGTGAAAAAGAGTGTCTACAATCGAAATCAGATTATAGGCGTACCAAAACGCCGCGATGGAATATAACAGCACCTGCACTTTAAC
>JBEKGL010000315.1:0-5182 GCA_050012815.1 Thermoguttaceae bacterium | reverse complement strand
GCGGAATGACTTCGATCCTATCACGCGGCACGGCAAGATACTCGGCCATGAAATCGGCGAAATACCGGTTCATCGCCACAAACGCCGGCAATTCGGCCGCCCGCCGGCGGATGATCTGCCTGGCGGAAGTGTAATACGGCTCAACCAGTTTTTCCAGAAAAATATCCTCGCCCGAGAGCGTGCACACCACCGGCACGCCCAAGCGGCGCTGGATTTCCCGTGCGGAACCGATCAACATCAAATTATTCAGATGCACCAGGTCCGGGCGCACGTCACGTTCAAGCCAGCGCACCAGTTTTTGCACTTCCTTGCGTTGCCGGCCCTCCTCGCCTTCGAGCATGGAAACGGTTATTGCCCCAAGATTTTCCGCCCTCACGCTGGAACTCCGCCGGGTAGCCCAACGCAAAAGTTCGGGCCGGTCGAACAAGCGATCCAGAAACCACGGCGTATGGCGGAACAGGGCAAAGTGCTCTTGCAGGTAAACGTTGATTCCCCCAAAAACCACCCTGCCGATGCTCACGTTTTTTTCGTCCGTGCGGATGGGCGTGTACATCGGCGCCAGAATCGCCTCCTCGCCGAGCTTCTGAATCGCCGCCGCCAGGGTATTGCCGTGCAAACAACTGCCGCAATACATCCCTCCAGCGCCGGCTACCAAGTGAAGTATCTTCATAAGAAAGGATGAGGGATGAAGGATGAAAACGGAGGATAGTAAAGTAAACGTCAAAAAACCGCTTGCGGTTTCGCGATTCCCACCGATAACTGTTTACTGAAAACCGATAACTGAAAACCGATAACTGAAAACTTAAAACTAAAATCTATCGCCCCAAATATTTCAATAAACCTTCGGCGGCCAGATAACCGCTCCGAACCGCCCCTTCCATGGTACCGGGCCAACCCGTGGCGGTCCAGTCGCCGGCGAAAAAGAAGCCGTGAGTACTGTCTTTTGGCGGAATACGATAGCGATCTACTCCGGGCAACATCGAAAAAACCGCCCGAGGCATCGTCACTATTCTCCAGTTTAATAATATTGCCTGGCGTGCATCTGGAAATATAGCTTCTATATCTTTGAGAACCATCTGCAACAACTCCGTCTTATTTCGCTCGGCCATGCGATGGGCGGCACTTATGACAACTTGATAATAATGCGGCGAGACCCCAGTCCCCTCTCCCGACCAACGGGTACCACGCTTTGCGTGGTCGGTCGGTGCCCGGAGAGGGTTGGGGTGAGGGCCGTGATCAGATTGGATGCCATGCCCACGCTTGCCGTGTGCATGTTCTTCAGTCAACACTGTTTTATCAAAAATCCACTGGCTCAATCGTCCAACCAATGCCGCGTGCGGTAGATAGGTGATTGGTCTGTCAAACCACAAATGCACGGCGGTTATTCCGGAGGGCTTTATATTGTTGAAGATCTCTTGGTAGTATCCAAACCATGCGGGCGAATTGAAATCAAGAGTACCTAAATCATACCACGGTATTGCAACAATAAAGGCTTGATATTCTTGTTTTTCGCCATTGGCTAATATAATAGTATTACAGTTATTTGATTTACAAGTTATCCCTTTAACGGGAGTGCCGCGATGAATGCGCACTCCTTGCCGTTCCAGCCATGCCGGTACTTGCAGATCGAATATCTTGCCTAGTGGTATTCGAGGCATTATGAGTTCATAAGCATTGCGGGACGACATAAAACCATCTGCAAAAACTTTTTTAGCGGCAAACAATGAAGCATTATCGACCGTCTCGCTCAAGGCGCTTACGATAACCGTGGACCAAAACTTTTCTATTAACTCTCCCGATTGTCCCTGCTGTTGGAGCCATAATCCAATAGTATCGAGGCTGTTCTCTACTGATATTTTCAAACGGTTCAATTTGCGAAGCGTTCTGGCGATGCTCCAACACTCCTGCTTGGTGAGATATTTCAATCCGAACAGTCCCGGCAGCAAATGATACGGCGCAGGCAACCAGGCGGCGGCGGTAATATCCGATTGCCTGCCGTCCGGTCCGATAAAGTGCAGAGTTTTGTGTCTTTGAAAGCAATCCTCCACACTTGCACGGCGGCAGAAATCGAGAAAATTAGTGCAGCAGCCCATTGCCACGTGTTGGCACTGGTCGATGGTTTGGCCGTTCCACGGCTCTTCCATCGAGCAGGCTCGACCACCCAAGTGGTCGCTCTGCTCGAACAGATCGACCTGCAATCCTGCTTCACACGCGATGGCCGCGGCGGCCATTCCGGCCAATCCGCCGCCGATAATGGCTATCGATTTGGAGGCGTTGGCGATGTTTCCCGATATTTCCGGCTCCAACTCGGCAAGCGGCAACGTGTCGGCGGCAGTACGCTCGGATTGCGAAGCCGCAAGCGGCTTAGTGGAATCGCTCATTGCTTCATGCCCTGCATTTTTTCATCCAATGTTTTTCGCATAATAGAGGGCAACAGCGCCCAACCGGCGGCCGTCAGCAGCCGCTGAAATTTACCAAGACCGATTTGTTGGGAAAAAACCTCGCCGGGCCGCCGGGCGATCTTTTCCAACAGACTCCGGTATGTTGACGTCATCAAGCCAAATATCCTCTGTCCATCGCGCTGAAGAAAATCCAGGAGTTTATAACCCTGGCGATAAAATTCATCCGCCCGAGCGATTTCCATGCCCATCAGCCGGTAAAAAGCCTCGTTGACAACGCCGTTTTTGAGTTCTTCCTCCGAATAACCGCATGCGCGCAGATCTTCCAAGGGCAGGTAGATGCGGCCGGCCCCGGCGTCGGCCTTAAGATCGCGGAGGATATTGGTCAGTTGCAGGGCGATGCCCGCCTGCCGTGCGGCCTCAATCGCAGCCTCTCCTTCAGGTGTCCCTTGTCCGCAAAATCCCCAAATATGAATGCACGCCAATCCCACGGCCGACGCCACGCGCAGACAATATAACCTGAGTTCCTCGAAAGTCTCATAACGCCGCCGATCCAGATCCATTTCCACGCCGTCAAGAACCGCGTACAGACAATCCGCGGGAACGTGATATGCCTTCACGGTATCGACCAAGGCCGGCAGCAAGTGCATGGCGGTCGCCTCGGCCTCCGGGACTGCTCCCACGGATATCCGGCCCACGTCGGCAAGTAAGCCGTCCCCGCCCGCCAAGGAATTTTCCAACATGCCGCGCCAGCGGCGCAATTGCTCCCGAGGCTCCATAGTTCGATCCGCCGGCGCCGCATCGACCATGTCGTCGGTATGGCGCATGAACGCGTAAAGTGCATCCATGGCCCGCCGCTTTTCCCGCGGCAAGAGCAAGAAACCCAAGTAGAAATTCGAGCCTGACCGGCGGCTCAATCGCCGGCAAAAAGCATAACTGGCCTGGAGGGTATCGCCCGACGGATTCATTTATTTCGTACTCCGTTCCCAGTATTAAGTTTCCATACTATCCAGCGCGGCTTATGGCGTCAATCGATGCGCGACCAATGGTCGCGGCTTTACATGTCCGCTATTTCGTTTCCCGTACTTCATACCCGCCGCCTCCGCAACCAGCAATCGAAAAACAGCCGCAATTTTTCCATTTTAGAAACCCTGGGACGCCGGGTCCAGACATCGTAATCCTGTCGGCGAATGGCATGTAAAACCGCCAGGCCCCCGTGAATGAAGAGCGCAACGTCGAGCCTCAATTTCCAGGGCAGCATCTTTATCAGCGGCAATCCGCCGCGCAAAAAACCTTCCGCCCGATCTACCTGCATTATCATCAGCCTACAAAATTCCTCGTTGCACTCGCGCCGTGCGAACATCGCCTCGGTATATCCGAAGCCGCGGCAATCGGCCTGTGGAAAATAAACCCGGCCCCGATCCCAGTCCTCGGCCACGTCCTGACAGAAGTTTGCCAATTGCAGTCCGGTGCAGATCGAATCGGCCAACGTAGCGCGCTCGGGCGAATAACACTCTCCCAAATACAGCACCAAATGGCCAACCGGATTGGCCGACCGGCGGCAGTATTCCAATACACTATCAATCGTTTCATAACGGCTTACATGCTGATCCTGCCTGAAGGCCGATAGCAAATCCACAAAAGGATCGATGGGAATGTTAAATCTTCGGACTGTTTCGGCTAGTGCGATAAAAACCGGATGTACGCTCTGCCCGCGATAACAATCGCGAAGCTGCCTTTCCCACCAATTCAGCAAATCAAGACTTCGTTTCGCATCGCCCGTTTCATCGGCCAGATCATCGGCCCAGCGGCAATAAGCATAGACGTTGTAAAAATGCCGGCGCAGCCGACTGGGCAGCAGCCAACTTGCCACGGTAAAATTTTCATAATGCCTTTTTGCCAATCCCCGGCAATACCGCTCCGCCTCCCGCAAACTCAGCGGCGAGCCGGGCCGTGCCTCAGGTCCATAAAGTTGAAAATCGTGGGAAAACATCACATTTCTTTTTCGACCGTCCACTGCCCCCCCAATCTCTAATCAATGGGTCAGTAAACTGACCATCCCTAGCCCCTGGCCCCTGGCCCCTGTTATTATGATATTTTCCGTCCAGTGAGGAAACCATGCAAATCATACTGGCTGCTCCACGCGGATTTTGTGCCGGTGTGAATATGGCCGTCGAAAGCCTAAACTTGGCAATTCAGGCCTTTGGTACGCCAATTTACGTGTATCACGAAATCGTACACAATCGCTGGGTCGTGGAGCACTTTCGCAGGCAGGGCGTGGTTTTTGTGGATGATTTATCTCAAGTCCCCCATAGTGCCCATTTACTCTATTCTGCCCATGGAGTCCCGCCTGAAATTCGCCGACAGGCCGCTTTGCAAAACCTGATAACCATCGATGCCACGTGTCCACTGGTGACCAAAGTACATGCCGAGGCCATTCGTTTTGCCAGTCAAGGCTACACTATCATTTTGATTGGCCATGCAGGCCATGACGAGGTAGTGGGAACCCTGGGCGAGGCCCCGCAATCGATCGTGCTTGTGCAATCGCCTGATGACGTCGGTCGGCTCGATTTGCCCGACACCGTCAAAGTAGCTTATTTAACTCAAACCACCTTGTCGGTCGACGATGCCGCCAACATCATCGGCCGGCTTCGGCAGCGATTTCCGCACATAGTCGGCCCTGTCCGGGAAGACGTCTGTTACGCCACCCAGCATCGGCAGGAAGCGGTGCGGACGCTCGCCCGGGAGGCAGATATGGTCATTGTCGTTGGAAGCTGCAATAG
>JBEKGL010000314.1:0-5193 GCA_050012815.1 Thermoguttaceae bacterium | reverse complement strand
CACGCTTTCCAGGCCTTCGGCCTGCATGTGCAGCAGGTTGTGGTCGTACCATACGCCGACCATGCCCAGGGCCAACAAAACCGTGCCTGCCGCGCCCCAGATCAAAACGCATCTGGGCCGGGCGCAAATCGGTTCCAGCCAGCGATGAAACTCCAAAGGCTGGGGCAAAACCCGGCAGCGGTTTCGATCGGACAAGTAGATCAGGGCTGGCAAGACCGTCATGGCCGCCAAACAACACAACATCACTCCGCCGCCGGCGACGATTCCCAACTCGGCAACGCCCACGAATTCGGTAAACCCGGCCATATAAAAGGAAACGGCCGTGGCAATCATCCCCACCACGATGCCCGGGGCCACGGTCCCCGAAGTTTCCAGCAAAGCTTCTTCGACCGACCGATTTGCCTCTCTTAATTGCAGGTAGCGGGCCGTTATGTAAATTCCGTAATTGATGCCCAGCCCGGTAAGAATCGCGCCGAATGCGCTGCTTAAGATATTCAGATGTCCGATGGTCAACACCGTGTAGCCCAGCGACCAGATCACGCCCAGCAGTAGAGCGGCCATGGGCAGCATGGAATGGCGTAATCCTCCAAACCCCAGGAGGACCACGATCACCACTCCGATCATCGACAGCACGGTGGCAACGGCCATGGATGATTCGCTGGATGACATTTCATCGTGTTCAATGATCGGCAGTCCGGTAAGTCCGATGAGCGTTTGCGGATGCCGTGCCCGAGCCAGGCTGACCAGGCGTTGCAGGGCGTCGATGGCATCGTTATTTCCGGTAAAGCTTTCCTTGGGCGCCGGTGCGAATTTCAACTGAATAAAGCCCATGCGGCCTTGCTTGGCCAACAGGTACTGGGCAACGGATTGATCCCGATCGGTTTTCCCTGTCAAATTGGGCCAAGGCGATTGATATTTGCCGCGCTCGCCAAGGGCGACCGAGAGGCTGTCGAAAAAGCCTTTGATTCCCTTTTCAATGGCTTGTTTTTGGGCTTGGGATTGCGGGTCTTGGCCTTGAATAGCGGGAAGATACTGCAACGTTTTTCCCATTTCGGCGGCCATGTTTCCCAGGTTCATCTGTGCCCAGTTGCCGCCGATCAGCGGGGCAAACTTGTCCAGAAATTGCTCGATGCCGGCGAGTTCCTCGGGTTTTAAATAATACAGACCCTTGAAGCGGATTTTTGTCAGGTCGATTTTGTGCAATACGGTATTCCAAAGCCGGGTTTCCCTGAGCAGATCAGCCGCAAGTTCGTCCAGGACCGGAACGACTTTTTCCCGGCCGGCCCCTTCGACGACCAGGATTACGTCTTCCGTGGCGCCGAATTCCTTGGTGTATTCCACCCAAAGGCGGTTGAAATTGCTTTTCGGACTCAACAGATCAGCGCGGCTGGTGCGAAAACCCAATCGGGTTTGAGTAAGATAAAGGGAAGCCACGGCCGCCGTGACCCCGATGACCACCGTGGCCAAGGGAAATCGCAGGGCAAGCCATGTGACGGCAACTAGCAAGCGACCTAACAGCGATATGTTTTCGTGCGGCGTCCCTTCCGCTGTCATAATCAACCTTTTCTAAATGTTTTTCACCACGGAGACACGGCGGTCACTAAGATGCGGGTTCTCAGTTTACAGTTGTCAGTTTTCAGTTTATCGATTCCCAGGTAATGAATGTCGCATTTTCCTATCCGAGCCGGGCCGTATCGGCCCGAAAATTCCGGGGCGACACGCCCCGGCTCTGTCTTTTCATACGACATTCTTTTTCTGACACTCAATAGCCGCAACCGGGCACCGACGGGTACCATGCGGAGCATGGTCGATCGGTCGGGGAGCGGGTGATGCGCAGAAACATTATTTAAACAGAAAAGCACTATTTGCTATAAATAAATATATTCCGTACGCACCCACACCGGCATTTTACCGGCAAACTGGCAAGGGTGGGGATTGTAACGAACGGCCTTTATCAGGGCAAGAGAGATTTGTTGTGAATTAAAAGCCGTAACTCTAGACAAGACAAGGAGTTTCAGCAAAACAATCGCATCTTAAACAATGTGGCGTTTTTCCGCATGGATTTGGGCGGAGATTTGGGCATTGGACTCGGCCATTTGGCGGCAGGCTTGGGCTATGCCGTCGGCGTCTAGGCCCAGGTCGGCCAGGAGTTCGTCGCGGGGGCCGTGTTCGATGAATTGGTCGGGAATGCCCAGGCGGAGTACGCGGCCGGCATCGATATGGGCATCGCAGGCGGCTTCTAACACCGCGCTGCCGAATCCGCCCGCCAAAACGCCTTCTTCCACCGTGACGATAAAAGGAGATTCGGCAACAGCGCGGAGAATGGTTTGCGTATCCAGCGGTTTAATGAATCGGGCGTTGATCAGTCCGATATCCAACCCTTCCTCGGCCAGGCGGTCGGCCGCTTCCACACATGCCGAAAGCAGCGATCCGCAGGCCACGATCATCCCGTCGCGGCCCCAGCGGAGCACTTCGGCCTTGCCCAGTTCGATTGGTGTAACAGGGCGTTCGATTGATAATGCATCGGCCTTGGGATAACGGATGGCCGTGGCGCAAGACAGTTCAAGTGCCAAATCCAACATGGGCGCGACTTCGCCGGCGTCGCCCGGGGCCATAACCACCATGTTGGGAAACGGCCGCAGATAAGCCAGGTCGAATACGCCGTGGTGCGTGGGACCGTCGGGCCCGGCCAGGCCGGCGCGATCCAGAAGCAGCGTGACCGGCAGTTTTTGCAAGGCCAACTCTTGGAAAATCTGGTCGTAACTCCGCTGCATGAACGTGCTGTATATGGCGACCACGGGTCGTAGTCCTGATTTGGCCAGACCGGCGGCAAAGGCCACGGCGTGCGATTCGCATATACCCACGTCGAAAAACCGATCCGGAAAATCGTCACGAATTGGTTCGAACATCGTCCCCTGGCACATGGCCGCGGTGATGGCCGTTATTTTGGGATTGGTTTTCATGCGGGCATGGAGCGCATCGCGCACGACCTGTGAATAGGAGGGCAAATCGGAGGTTTTGAATTCCAGGACCTCGCCGTTGCTGCTTTCAAATGGCGCCGGGGAGTGGAAGGAGGCGGGATCGTCGGCGGCGGGTTTGAAGCCGTGTCCTTTTTCGGTTACCACGTGCAGGAGCACCGGACCTCGAAATTCCCGCACCATGGCTAGGTATTTTTGCATCTGGCGGATGTTGTGGCCGTCGACCGGCCCGATATAGCGGAATCCCAGGTCCTCGAAGAACATTCCGCCCAAAAGTCCGGCCTTGATCGCGTCTTTGATCTGCGATAGGAATCGCTCCACCGGATCGCCGATGACCGGCACGTGGGTGAGGATTTTTTGAACCTCGCTTTTCAGGCCCGTGTAGAATGGATTCATCCGCAGGCGGTCGAGCGATTCGGCCAGGCCGCCTACGCGAGGGCAAATCGACATCTTATTGTCGTTTAAGACCACGATGAGGTTTTTTTTCAGGCCGCCGGCGTTGTTCATGGCTTCGTAGACGATGCCGGAGGGAAAAGCTCCATCGCCGATCACGGCCACTACGTGCCGCGGCCGCTCGGGCTCGATCAATTCGTCGCCCACGCGCAAGCCCAAGGCGGTGGCCACGCTGCAACCGGCATGACCGGTCATGAACAGGTCGTAATCGCTTTCGGCTGGGTTGGGATAGCCCATCAATCCGCCCTTTGCCCGCATGGTGGGAAACTCGTCGTAGCGCCCGGTGAGCATCTTGTGGGCGTAGACCTGATGGCCGGTGTCCCAAACCAGGCGGTCGCGGCTGAAATCGAAGGAGGTGTGCAGGGCAAGGGTCAGTTCCACCACGCCCAGGTTGGAGGCAAAATGTGCGGTTCGCGTGCAAGCCAGCCGGCAGATCGCTTCGCGCAACTCCGCGGCCAACTGCTGAAGCTGTTCGTGTGAAAGCTTTTTTAGGTCCCGCGGCAAATGAATGGTCGAAAGCAATTTGTCCATTAGCGATTCCTTTTAAGGACATATCGTGCCAGGGCGTCCAGGCCGGCGGCTCGGGATCCCAAAGGCACGAGTGCCTGACAGGCTTTATCTATCAATTCTCCAGCATACTGGGCGCTTTGGTCAAGACCGAGAATTCCGGGAAAGGTAAGCTTCCCTTGCCGTGCGTCCTTGCCCACGTCTTTACCAAGCAACTGTTGACTGCTGTTGACGTCCAGAAGGTCGTCGATTATTTGGAATGCCAGCCCGACGTGGCGACCGTATTGGTCGAGAATGGAAAGCTGTGAGGCATCGGCATTGGCTGTTATACCACCCATTCGGAGGGAAACGTGGATTAAGGCCCCGGTTTTGCGACGGTCGATGGATTCCAGTAAATCCAGGCTGCCGGAGGAGTTCGGACCGGTCATGTCATCGGCCTGACCGCCGACCAGATTGCAGGCCCCGGCGGCCTCGGCCAGGGCTGCGCAACATGCGGCGGCCGTTGCCGGAGGATGAATGTGCTTGGCTAACACCTCGAAGGCCAAAGTAAGCAGTGCATCACCGGCCAGAATGGCAGTGGCCTCGTCGAAGGCCTTGTGACAGGTGGGCCGCCCGCGCCGCAGATCGTCGTTGTCCATGGCTGGCAGGTCGTCGTGGATGAGCGAATAGGCATGGACCATTTCCACGGCACAAGCCGCCGGAATGGCCGCCTCGAACGAGCCGGAGCAGGCCTCGGCCGCCAGCAGCGCGAGCATCGGACGCAGACGTTTGCCTGGGGCCAACAGGCTGTAACGCAGTGCCTCGCGGAGCTTTGTGGGGCAGCCTTCGCCCAGGTCAGAGTAGCGTGTCAAAGCCGCCTCGATCCGGGGACAGAGCCTTTCGGCATAATTATCCAGCGTGGCCGGCGAGGTTTTTACCATTACGCCCATGATTCCGCGATTATTCTCGCACCCCCAGGCACTGCAATCCTGGGCCCGTTGAATTAGTTTGGAAGATAAATAAATCGCCAAGCCCCCATTTTAGAGCAGTTGCCGGTCAAAGTCCATGCCAGAGAAAAACCCCCGGAATGGAGGGATTTCTTAATCAAAAGAAAAAACTGTAACAGACCTAATACCTAACGCGGAAATCTTTTTTATTCCGTTCCTTCATGACATAATCATAATAATATAAAAATATCTTATCGAATAACGTACACATGTCCAAGCGTAACAAATCATCTAATAAACATGCTTTCCGGCCCCTGTCGGGCACCTCC
>JBEKGL010000313.1:0-5205 GCA_050012815.1 Thermoguttaceae bacterium | reverse complement strand
ATCGTATTGGCCTCGCGGACCATCTCTTGGGTGAGAAATTCCAACTTGCGCCCGGAACTCTCGGGCAGTTCCATGGTGGCCAGAAATTGTTCCACGTGACTGCGCAAACGCACGATTTCTTCCGCGATATCGGAGCGGTCGGCAAACAAACTGACTTCCTTGATCAGGTCCGACGGATCGAGCAATACGGAGTGTTTTTCCAGGATTTTTTGCAGTTTTTCGTGCAATCTGAGGCGGTAATCCTCCACGGCCTGGGGCGAGCGATTTTCGACTTGATCCAAACTTGCCGTCACCGACCTGCAATTGGCCGCCAGATCGGCGGCCATGGCGCGGCCTTCTTCGGCCCGCATCCGGCCGAGATGCTCCAAGGCGGCCTGAAGCGTCCGGCCGATCACCGGCCAGTCGGCTTCGGCATCGTGGAGAATCATCGATTCTTCGTAGACCACGCCCTCCAGCGGCAACAGGGATTGTAGCAAAATCTCTTCCTTCAAATCCCAACGGCGTTTTAATTCTTCCAGTTGGTTGCGGTAGCGTTCCAGCACCTCGACGTTAAGGCGATAATCCTCGGCCGCGCGCAGGCGTTCCACTCGCAGGGCGACTTGAATCGTGCCCCGATGAATTACCCGGCGAACGGTCTCCTCGATTTGCGGTTCAATCGCGGCGTAACCTTCGGAGGAGCGCACGGTAAGTTTGAAATAGCGGCTGTTGATGGTGCGCACCTCGACCGACACGGCCAAACCGTTTTCCTGGCAATGCGATTCGCCAAAACCGGTCATGCTCAATAGCATGAGAAGCTCACTCCGCTATCACTGCGGCTTGCTTGGTGTTGATGGAATTTTACTTACATCCATACCGGTCCGCTAACTGACCGGGTATGACGTCACTGTTACTTGCCTGGTGTCGCGGGAATTTCACCGGCGGGTTTTTCGCCGCTCGGAGCGGGCTGTTTTTCCGTGGGAGCGGGCTTTTTTTCCTGGGAGGCGGGAGCCGAACTTTGTTGCGCCGGCGCGTTGCCTGGTCCCAAATTCAGCACTTCTTTTGTCGTCCCCATGAGGCGTACGGAAACAATGCAAAGGATGATCCAAAAAGCCGCCACGCCGATGGTAATTCGCGTGAACAAGTCGCCGGCTTTGGTGCCGAACGCGCTTTGGCCGCCCATGCCGCCAAAAGCGCCCGCCAATCCGCCTCCTTTGCCGCGTTGGATGAGTATCAAAACGATTAAAAAAATCCCCGTCAAAATCAGGAGGATCATTATAAAAATAGGCATTATGGTTTCCTTATGGTATGGGTTTCTTATTATGTTTTAAGATCCCGGATCGTTAATCTCGCTTTACCCCGGCAATTATGCCCAGGAATTGATCGACTTTCAGGCTGGCCCCTCCTACCAGTGCGCCGTCTATGTTCGGCTGACGGAGCAAATCGGCGGCATTATCGGGCTTCACGCTGCCGCCGTACTGGATACGGACCTTATCGGCAAGGGATTGATTATAGCGTTCGGCCATGATCTTGCGAAGGTCGAGATGCACATCCTCCGCTTGCTGGGGGGTTGCCACCTTACCCGTGCCTATAGCCCAAACCGGCTCATAAGCGATTACCAACTTTGTCATCTGCTCGGCGCTCAGTCCGGCCAAGGATTCGTTGAACTGGGTGCGGATTACGTCCAAAGTCCGGCCGGCCTCGCGCTCGGCGAGCAATTCGCCCACGCAGACGATCGGCGTTAGCCCGGCGGCCAATGCGGCATGGACCTTTTTATTGATGGCGGCATCGGTTTCGCCCAGCACGTGCCTGCGCTCGCTGTGTCCTAGGATGACGTACTTGCAGCCCAGGTCGCAAAGCATCGACGCGCTGATTTCGCCGGTAAAAGCGCCTTCTTTTTCGTGATACATGTTTTGCGCGCCTAGGGCCACGTTCGATCCGGCAATAGCCTTGCCCACGGCGTCCAGATAACAGCTCGGCGGACAGACGGCCATGTCCACGCCTTCGATGGTCTTGGCAGCCTTGGCCACTCCCTCGGCCAAAGCCACGGCCGACGCCCGATTTTGAGTCATCTTCCAGTTGCCGGCGATAAATGGTTTTCGCATGGTTTTGTAATGGTTAGTGGTTTGCAAATTGGGGGTTGTAAGTCGGGATCGCTTAGGGGGTGGGCAGTTTAGTGCCCACTTTTATATTCTTTACTACCCACTTTAATATTATTTATCGCGAAACCGCAAGCGGTTTTATTGTTTTGTTCATCCTTCATCCTTTATCTTCATTCCACCACCGTTGCCACTGGGAACGATCCTAAAATTTCCAACCGCAATGTTTTTTTCTGCAAAGCGCCAATGGCGCGGCGGAAACGGACGTCGGTCTCGTAGGCTTCCATTTCCACAAAAAATAAGTACGCCCGGGCCATGCCTGGAACTGGAAACGACTCGATCCAGGTCAGATTGAGCTTATAGCGTTTGAAGATATTCATGGCCTCGGCCAATGCGCCCGGCCGATGTTCCGTCTGGAACAGCAGCGCCGTGCGATCGTTGCCCGTCCGCTCCGGCCTGTCTCCGCCGATGACCGCGAAACGAGTGATGTTGCCGGGGTTGTCTTCGATGTTTTCGGCCAGAATTTCCAAACCGTAATGCACGCCGGCCTGAATGCTGGCGATTGCCGCCGCGCCGGGTTTCTCGCCGGCCAACTGTGCGGCCGTGGAAGTGCTGGTCACCTCGATCGTGCGGGCGGCGGGCAAATGTTTGGCCAGCCAGTTCCGGCACTGCGATATCGCCTGCGGCTTGCTGTACACCTCCTTAACGTCGTTACGCGGACATTTGCCCAAGAGAAAATGGTGGATTTTCAGGTCGATTTCCCCGCAAATCCGCACCGGCAGGCGGGTAAACATGTCGAGCGTGTCGGCAATCCGTCCGTCGGTGGAGTTTTCCACCGGCACCAGACCGTAGTCTGAATGGCCTTGTTCCACGTCCTCGAACACCGCCGCAATGGTGGCCACCGGCACGAATTCCACACTTTGGCCAAAGCGATGAATCGCCGCAAGATGACTGTAACTGTACATCGGGCCCATGAAGGCAATCCGCGGCTGACGGACCAGTGCTCGGCACCCGCTTAGAAGCTCGCGTATAATGGCTTCGATGCATCGCGACGGCAGCGGACCGGGCGTGTTTTCGGCCAGTTTCTTTAATTTCTCGCCCGAAAGGGCCGATGCCAGGATTTGCCCGGCTCCCGCGTCGGCATCATTGGCGGCGTCTAATATCAGGCTCGCCCGCCGCTCGAGAAGTTGTAATAACTCCCGATCCGCTCGGGCAATTTCGGCGGCAAGGGGCAGGGCGGCCGATTCCGAACGCCGGGCGGATTTTTTCTTCACTCCACTATCGGCGTCGTTTTTCGGCTTCGATTTGGCCACGGAAATATCCCAAAGTCGGGGGGGTGATGCAATATCTGAAACGCTTCTTTTTAATCACCCAAAATTTAAATGTCAACAAGGCACTTGAAAATAGTATGCCCGGTGTCATCTTGATTGTCCCTACTCCAAATCCAGCTTGCGTAGTACCGCCTTGACATAATCAGGAAGAGGTTGGACCGCTTTTTGTGCTTTTATCATCAGTTGGTCAAATTCTTTGGTTTCGTCCCCGGTCCAAATTACGTCAAGGCGGCGGATTGGCCGCAAGGCTACATGTTTGTAGGCGTTAGGGTAGGCCCAATAGCACGTTTGACAGACCTTGACTTTCTTGCCTACTATCCAATTCGTGCAATGCTCACAAGACCATGATTTGGCCCGATTGCATGAGCCGCAGATTAATCGAAATTCATCGGGCGCATTCTCGCCCCCGCCTTCCCCACCAACCTCATAAGGCACTCGATGATCAACCTGCAGATAGCGGGCTTCGTATTGCGTAAAGCATATCCCGCACTTACATCCCGACTTTTTAACCAGCAAATCCTTGAATTCCTTGGAAAAAACTTTTCTGCCCGCCAGAGTGCCGGCCCTTATTTTGGATGGATCGGCGAAGCGATAGGCGGCAATACTCCTGCCTTGAGTATCCGATAAGCGGAAGGTTTCAAGCGGAATTCCTTGTTCCCGCACGTCACGCGCCGCACGCGGCGGATGATGATAACCGTAGAGACTTTTTAATTCTTCCGTTGTGATGTGGCCATGTTTTAGAATATGGTCAATCACCGTCTTGGCACGCTTGGCAGTAACAGCTTTTGCCTTTTTTATAAACCATTTAGGTAAGTCTTGCGGCACGAGTGGAAATCCTATTCTGATTGGGCGTTACCGGGCAATTACTTACCATGCGAATTCTAATTGCAATTTTTTCTTTTTCCCAAGAGAAGAAGCCACGGCTAGAGCGGGTGACAGATAAAGTGATTCGTATGTATCGTGTTCTCTGCCCAGTAATGTCGCCTGAGTTGATCGCCCCGCATGAACTTCAATATGAATTAGGTTTAAGCATTTGGGTAGCGGTTTGCCGTAGCTTTTATCTCCTGTTCTCCCATCATAGCTCACAAGGTACATGCACCCCTTTTCATTCAGTGCTGCCAAGCTTTCACAAAAAACCTCGTGATTGATCTTGGGACAATATCTGTTGTCTCGATTTTGGCAAACGCCCTGGTAAGGCGGGTCCATGTAGATAAGATCATCAGATTCACATTCCGCAAGCACTTGGCGATAATCAAGAGCGCTAACTTTGGTTCGGCCATGCAAAAGCGTCGAAGCTCCTAGAATGCGTTCCCGCATCGTATCCGGGTGTGCGCCTTTACGGCGATTATCCGGACTGTTGTTGAATTCGCCATTTCCGTTGTAGCGAATGGCGGCCTTTACACAACGTGCCAGCAAATACAGGAAGAATTCAGGTTTTTTAGTTCCGTTGAATTTTTTCCGGATGGCATCATAATATTCGCGTTCACGCCCAAGCTGCGCCCGCCAAATTTTTCGATACTTGGCAGCCAAGTCCTCGGGACGCTCGATAATCTCCCGCCACAAGTCAATTATCGGGGTGTGTGCATCATTGATAAGAAACCGACTCGCTAATCCGCGATAGGCTGTTGCCAATGAAATAGCCGCCGATCCCGCAAACGGTTCAACAAGTCGGGGCGAATGAGAAGGAAAATATGACAAAATAAGCGGGGCAAGATTCCGTTTGCTGCCCTGATATGGTATTGGGTGGGGAACATCCCATCGACTGTAATCCTTCACAGTATCATTCATGGCTTTCATGA
>JBEKGL010000312.1:0-5234 GCA_050012815.1 Thermoguttaceae bacterium | reverse complement strand
TCGACTGCGCGGCGGAATTGGGCAGCGATTGCGTTTCGCTCTGGTCGGGCACGGTCCGCGACGGCGTTTCCCGCCACGAAGCCGAGAAAAGACTGGCGCGGGGCCTCGACGAAGTGTTGGATTACGCGGCAGGGCAGGGGGTGGTTATCGCGCTGGAGCCGGAGCCGGGCATGTTGATCGACTCGACCGGGCGTTTTGAAGATTTTTTAAAACATAATAATATACGTCAACCGCGGTTGACGCTCGATATCGGTCATTTGCACTGTCAAGGCGAGGGGCCGATCGCCGAGATAATCGGCCGCTGGGCCGGGCGATTGGCCAACGTGCACGTCGAGGACATGAAGGCCGGATTGCACGAACACTTGATGTTCGGCGAAGGGGAGATCGATTTTTCCCCGGTTTTTAGCGCACTGGCCGAATCGGATTATACCGGCGGATTATACGTGGAACTCAACCGTCACAGTCACGAGGCGCACCAAGCGGCGAAAAAAGCCTTCGATTTTTTAAGCCGCTTTAGCGCGAACATGTAAGAAAGGGTTCAGGATTCAGGGTTCAGGACTTTTATGGGAGATTGATTCTAAATACATACTGGGGTGACAGTTCAACTGTCATCTCAACAAGACATTTTTTTAAAGCGAATTCTGAACCCCGAACCCTGAACCCTGTATTCTGAACCCTGAACCATTTTTCAGAGCCTTGTCTCTATAAAGGAAAGATGATAAAATGCACTACTTGATCCTCTACCATGTTCGTGCTGCCGATGCAAGTATTTTGGTGAGCCGATATTTAATGCTCGTTGGGCGCCTGATTAAAAGACACTGGCCGCGTGTATAGCCGTTCCACCGGCCCAAAGCCGGCAACGGATCACACAACCCGGTGTCCAGGTTGCCCGATTTTAACGTTAACGGGCTCTCAAATGAGCATCGCCACGGCATTGCGGTGGAGGATCTTTTTTTAATTATGAATGTGGAATGATGAATGAAACCGCTTGCGGTTTCGCGCTGTTTATTATGTAAACTGATACCACTTGCGGTTTCGCGATGTCCACTGAAAACTGATTACTGAAAACTGTTTACTGTAAGTTGAACATCATGCCCGAACTTGCACTTGAAATCGCCGCCAAACGGGACCGCTTGATCGAATTGCTGAAAAGTTACGGCAGTTGCGCGGTGGCGTTTTCCGGCGGATTGGACAGCACGGTATTGGCCAAGGCCGCCCAATTGGCTCTGGGCGCTCGGGCGGTGGCGGTCACGGGCCTTAGCGCCGCCCTGGCCGGTAGTGAATTGGAAGAGGCGAAATCGCTCGCCCGGTTGATCGGCATCCGTCACGAGCTTATCGAAACCGGCGAATTATCACTGCCGGAGTATCGGGCGAACAATGCCGACCGCTGTTACCATTGCAAAATCGATCTGTTCACTCGCGCGGAGCAATTGGCGAAGACCTTGGGCGCGGCCGTGGTGGCCGACGGCAGCAACCGGGATGACCAGGGCGATTACCGGCCGGGTTTGCGCGCGGCCGGTGAAAAGAAAGTAAAAAGTCCATTGGCCGAGTGCGGTCTTGTCAAGTCGGAGATCCGCGTGCTGGCCGAATACTGGCAGTTGCCCGTTTGGGACAAGCCCGCCTCGCCTTGTCTGAGCAGCCGCATTGCATACGGCGAATCGGTCACGCCCGAGAGGCTGCGGATGATCGAGCAGGCCGAGAATTTTTTGCGCAAACGGGGTTTTAAACCGGTTCGGGTGCGGTATCACCGCAGTGACGTTGCCAGAATTGAGGCGGCCCTTGACGTGCTGCAACAATTTACCGATCCGCAGTTCCGCCGCGAGGTAGTCGATTATTTCAAGTCGCTGGGATTCAAATACGTATCACTCGATCTGGAAGGCTTCCGCAGCGGGAGTTTGAACGCGGTATTGCCCGTGGAAGTCTTGACTAAATGATTTGTAAAGACCTTTCTCGTTTTTATTCGCTTAAACGTGGATTGTCTGATATCCGGATTCAATGTATACTTACATTGAGGAATCCAATAATGCGTGTGTATTTGGACAATTGTTGTTTCAATCGCCCCTTTGACGATCAGTCACAAGCAAGAATTCGCCTTGAAGCCGAGGCCAAGCTTGAGATACAACAGCGTATCAAAGGTCGGAAAATAGAACTGGCCTGGTCATACATACTGGAGCACGAAAATCAAGCGAATCCTTTCGAGGAACGACGGGACGTAATCGACGGATGGAAAAAGACGGCGATAATTGACATCGAGGAGGCTCCGGAAATTTTACATCAAGCACGCGAAATCGCGGATCGCGGCATACGCGCCAAAGATGCCTTGCATATCGCTTGCGCCATTGCAGCGGAATGCAAATTCTTCTTGACGACTGACGACGTTTTAGCAAAAAAGATGACAGGTTTCTCGGGAATCATAGTGATTGACCCCACCCGGTTTATTATCGAGGTGACATGATGTTTACAGACACGGAAATCAAGGCTGCGGGCTTCCGCGCATTGGTCGAGGCGCTGGGCGACATTCAAGCTGAGAAATTCATCGCGATCATCCAGCGCGAACCGTTCGACTACACACAATGGCAGCGAACCCTATGGCCGGACAAATCTCTCGAGGAAATCAGCCAAGCGGCCATGAAACGACGACAAACAAACTAACGAAACGAAAATTAATTCCACTGTTTCAGTCCCTGCCGGGAAATGACCTCCAGAAATGGCATGAGCGCCTTGGTTGATTCACTTAAATCGGCTTGCTATATGGATGGTCACATTGTTATTATTATGCGAAGCGGAGTGAAAATTCGTTTTCCCGTAGCCGGAAATCACCGTCTTGCGCATGGCACGCCACAGCAACTGAACCATATCGAGATATCGCCTTTTGGTCTTCACTGGCCCGACCTAGACGAGGATTTATCCTTCCGCGGCTTGCTAGAAGGCGATTAAGGACAGGCAACCTCGCAAAGAGAATAAAAAAAGTTTAAATCTTTAATTGTTTAATGATGCGCAGCCGAGGACACTAACTCGGTAATATCTACTATGTCCTCTAATTGACATGCCTCCCCATAACTAATTCGACGATAAGGTCGAGAGTCAATAATTGGCCATACTTTACAATAAGGAACGAGAATAGAACCCTTTACACTAAAATCGGGAAAGAATACGACAATTGCAAGGTAATCGAAACCATTTACCTTAGAATCTTTCAGATCGACTCGTTCTTCAATACGGCCATCTGTAGGAAGCACACGGCACTTAACTTCTACACGGCCATATTTCGATGAGATCAAGTCAAATCCTTGATTGATAGCATTAAGAACTCGTTCTGCTTGCAATGCCTCTGCTATAAGAACCTTAGCGTAATCTGAAGTATCGCGAATTCCATGTCGTGCGAGCTTAGTAAGAAGTTTAACAAGTTTACTCATCAACTGTTGTCGGGTAGGAGCACTCATGAACTTTCTCTTCTTTTGATCTCGGTGTTCTCCGTGCCTCCGTGGTGATAAACAGATTACCGCAACGCCATCCAAATAACCAGCAGGATAACAAAGAAGGCGGCTCCGCCCCCGATAAGGAGCCAGGCCCATAACGGCATTCCGCTGCTGCGGCGTTTCGAGCCGGAGTGGTGAAACTTGGAGGGCAGGGGTTGAATTAAATCCGAAGCCGGGTTTACGGGCAGTTGGCTAATATCGATGTTCAGATGCAGGGGCGATAATTCTTCTTTAATGGAATGGGCGACGGGCAACTTATTTTTGTCGACGTCGGAATCGGATTTTTCGCCGCCGCGCGGGCGATTGGCTAAAACCGGGCCTTTGGCGGCCGGTTGATTCGGATTGAGCGAGGTGTGCGTCTTGGCGACATTGCCGTCGCGCACCGGCGTTGCTCCGCGGGTACGTTCGGTTTCGCCCTGGCTCGGTCGTCCTTTGGGGGCCGGCTTTACTATCGGGCCGGTCTGGGTCGAGCGGGGCGTGCGTGTATCCGATCCGCCAGCCGGACCACTGCCATGCTGGCCCAATTTTAGCGTGCTGTCGCTGCCGCTGGGTGAGTCGGCCTTCTTTCCCTGCGATTCCAGCCAGTCGGCCAGGGCTTTCGAGACATCGACCATCGATTGGTAACGCTGGTCCGGCTTTTTAGCCATCAGCTTCAGGCATATATCGACCAGATCTTGGGGGGCGTCCGGACGATCCTTGAAAATGCTCGGCGGGGGCTGCTTCTGGTGCATCATCAGTCTCTGCGGCAATGTGCCGTCCGGAAAGGGCGGATGGCCGGTCAAGAGAAAATACAGGGAACAGCCCAGGCTGTAGATGTCGGCCCGACCGTCCACGCCGTGGCTGTCCAGGGCCTGCTCTGGTGCAAGATAGTCGGCCGTGCCCAGCACGTTTTCGTCAAAGGCCACAGTTAGCGAAGCGTGCTCGTCGGCGGTAAATCGGGCCAGGCCCAGGTCCAGGACTTTAACCACTTTTTTCTGATCGACCAGCAGATTGGCGGGTTTGACGTCGCGGTGGATCAGGCCCGCTTTGTGGGCATGGGCCAGCCCGTCGGCCGCCTGGCGGATAAAGTCGGCGGCGATAAGATAATCCATCGGTCCATCGTTTTTGACCATCTGTTGCAGATCGCGACCCTCGACGTATTCCATAACCCAGTACTGGATGTTGCCGTCGTTGTCGACATCGTACGCGCGGACGATGTTGCGGTGATCCAAGGCCGCGGCGGCCTGGGCCTCGCGGTGGAATCGGGCCAGATAGGATGAGTCTTCCACGCGGTTTTTGGGCAACACCTTGATGGCCACCAGACGTTGCATCAGCACGTGTTCGGCCAGATATACGCTGCTCATGCCGCCCGTGCCCAGATGGTCCAGGAGCTTATATTTCCCCAGAAAAAAGCCTTTATGCCGGCCTTCGAGGATGTTATCGCATTGCCAGCGGGTAAGCAGACCGGCCTCGACCAACTTTTTGGCGACGAAATCAGCCTCGGCCGGCAGCGAACCCCCCGCCTGCTCTTGAAGGTCGGCCAGAACGGCGTTTAGTTGGTCCTTTTCAACCAATCCGCTGCGTCGGACCAGATCGAGAAACGAGTCAACGGTAGAAATATTCATGGGCGCAGCTTATGCAGCCCCCTTCCTGCTGACTGCTAATAAAAAGCCTCAATATTTATAATACCATCCATCCGTGTAAAATGCCAGCATAAGAAGTCAGTATCTGATAGCAGTTTATGGAACATACCGTGTGTGTTATAGGGAATAAAAC
>JBEKGL010000311.1:0-5243 GCA_050012815.1 Thermoguttaceae bacterium | reverse complement strand
CAGATTCGGCAGGGCCTTGGATATTTCGCGTTGCGCCGCAATCCGCCGCCAATGGCCGCAGCATTGCGAAGTTGTATCGACCAATGCGGCGAAATCGATGCGCCCGGCGGCAGCCAGAACGATATTTCCGGGTCCATATCGGGCATCGAAATAATCGCGCATGTCGGAGACCGTAAGATCGGCGATGCTTTTAGCCGTTCCCAGCACGCTTCGGCCCAGGGGATGGGGTCCGAAAAAGGCGGCGCGGCATTTTTCGTCGGCCCCGAAGGGCGGCTGATCCTCGTACATCTTGATTTCCTCGAGGATCACCTGTTTTTCGGTGTTAAAATCCTCTTCGCGGAGCGAGGGGCGGAGGATGTCGGCCAAAAGCGCCACGGCTTTGTGTTGGTACTCGGGCAGGACCGCCGCGTAGTAGACCGTGGTTTCCTCAGTGGTGCCGGCGTTGTAATGTGCGCCCATTTCGTCGAATTGCCGATTCACGTCGTCGGCCGAGCGGGTGGGCGTGCCCTTGAACATCATGTGTTCGAGAAAATGGCTCACGCCGGCCAGTGCGTCGGTTTCATCGCGGGCGCCGGTTTTGACGAAAAATCCAAGGGCCGAGGAATGGGCCTCGCCGTCGCACTCGGACACGATTTCCAGACCGTTTGAGAGCGTATGTTTACAAAACTCCATCGGGCGTCTCCAACTGCCGCGGTCCGAGCGTGACCACGGTGAAATCTCGCGGCGGATGTTCCTTCAAATAGGCGTTGATGCTTTGGCTGGACAAAGCGTCGATTAATTGTTCCACTTCGTCCAAGGTTCGGGCGCGGCCGAGATGATACCAATCGAAAGCGATCGATGCGCTTCTGGCCGAGGACGATTCCTGCTGCATGACCAGCGCGCTTTTGATGCGGGCCTTCAGTCGGTCGAGTTCGTTGTCTTGGATGCCGTCGGCCAGTCGCACGAGTTCGCCCAGGGTGACGCTGAGCGTTTCCTGTGCCCGGTCGGCGCTGGTTCCGGCATAGCAAAAAACGCCTCCGCGATGCAGCAGCGTGTGGTACGCGGCGTAAACGCTGTAGCACAATCCGCGGCGTTCGCGGACCTCGGTGAATAAGCGGGCGCTCATGCCGCCGCTCAGAACGCCGACCGCTCCCCAGGCTTGAAAATAGTCGGGATGCCGATATGGCACGCTGGAATAGGCGATGCCGATTTGCGTTTGGTTCGATTCGTAAGGGAAATGCTTGTAACGGCCCGCGGCGGATTGTTCATCGATGGATTCAGTCGCGCCCTGGGTCCAATCGCTAAGCAGGCGTCCGACAAGGTCCTTCAGACTTTCCCAGTCCACCCGGCCTGACACGCCGAGGATGGTTCCCTTGGGTTGAAAATGCCGGCGATAATGCCGGCTGATATCGTTCAAAGTGGTATCCAAGACGGCCTTTTCCTCGCCTTGCGGAGGCCGGCCCCAAGGCAGGGGATAATGGCGGCGGCGTAATTCGAGCATTACCTTTTGGGCGGGTTCATCCTCGACGGCGTGCAACTCTTGCATCATGCCCAAACGCCCGGCCTCGAGTTGATCTTCGGGCAGATGCGCGTTCCGCAAGACGTCGGCATATATGGATAAAGCGGCGGGGAGATTTTCGGACACCGTGGCGCCGCTGAAACTGGTATGGGCATTGGAGACCGACTCGCTGTGTTCCACGCCCAAGTTGTCCAGGTCGAGGATGAACTGCCGGTTGTCGCGCGGACCAGCCCCGCGCAGGGCCATTTCGCAGGTGAATCCGCTCAACCCGGAACGATCCGTTGGATCGTGCACGCAGCCGGCGGGCACAAGAAACGTAAACGCCGCCGACTTGAGCGACGGCCTGGGTTCGGCAACCAGGACGAGGCCGTTGGGAAAAACATGGGAATATATGGATGCGGTCACTTGGAAAGTTTTCGGTTATCAGTTTTCAGTTGACAGTGGGCGGTGGACAGTGAGTTGTACGGAATAAGGAGTACACAGTACGGAGTAAAGTGACAAAACGTGCATGTTATTGTGTTTTTTAAATCTGCAATTTGAAATTTGCATTTTTCGATTTGCAATAAAAAATACTCGAAAAATGCACTCCAACATCAACACAAAGACTTTATCACCTATCGCCTATAATCTATCACCTATAACCTATGTGGAGTAGGCCGGTTCGGCGGCCTTGTAAACTGTCTTGATGGTAATGAAGCCCAAACGGTGGTATAGGCGGATGGCTCCGGTGTTTTGGGCGGTCACTTCCAGGAAAACGCGGCTAATTCCCGAACGTCGAAAACCGTCCAGGCTGTGAAAAAGCAGGCAAGTGCCCAGGCCGAGATCGCGGTGCTCGGGCGTAACGCCCAGATTTTGAACCGCGCCCAAGCCCGATTTATCGCGAATGCCTTGAATGGTGCCGCAATATTCCGGCTTAGAACAGCCCTCGGGCGAATAAACCGCCAGCCAGGCGGACTGGGCCAAAAACCCGGGCTTGTGAACAATATCGGACATCAATCGCCGGCATCCGTTTAGATCGCCCAGGCAGGGAAAAACATTGGCATCGATTTCACCGCGAAAACTGTTATATTTGGCCAAGGCAAAGGCCTCCAGAAGCGATTCGTCCCAAGGCAATATATGATACCCCTGGGGTATCGGACGGCAACTCAAATCGCGCCCGAACAGGCCGATTTCCATCCGATAGCGTTTGTGGTAGTTCAGGTCCATGGACTTGGCTGCGGCAAGACCGGTTTTGCCCTCACCCTAGCCATCTCCCGGGGGGAGAGGGGAGTTTTCCCTCACGCTAGCCATTTTCCAGTGGGAGAGGGGATTTTTGGGATAGTTTCTTAATGTAATGTAGCTAGCATCAACAAAAGGGTCAATTCACAACATTGCATCGGCTTGTAAAAGCGTCAGAAGCCGGGTTTTTCCGGGGACCCATAATCACCGATAAATTATGCACTATAGGCACGGTTTTCGGGGGCACGCCACCCATTAGACGGGAAAAGGCTTTCTTTTTGGCGCATCGCGAAACCGCAAGCGGTTTTTTGGGGAGAGCGCAAGCGGTTTGTTGGCAGAGGGTTTTACAAAGCCAGCAGGCTCACCCGTGAAGCAAGTGGATACTTAACTTCGTTGGATGAGCCTGGCTGGTGAGGTATTCCAGGCGACACCTTGTCGAGTGTGATCAGAGCGCCTGTTCGCCGGTTTCGCCGGTGCGGATTCGAACTGTTTGGTCCAAGTTGGTGACGAAGATTTTTCCATCGCCGATTTGCCCGGTTCGCGCAGTGTTGACGATGGTCTGCATGACATCCTGCACGTTGTTGTCCGGGACCGCGATTTCGATTTTAACTTTTGGCACGAAATCGACTGTGTATTCGGTGCCGCGGAACATTTCGGTATGTCCGCGCTGCCGGCCGAAACCGCGCACCTCGGTGACGGTCATGCCTTGTATCCCTTTTTCGTTCAATGCTGTTTTAATATCTTCCAGTTTGTAGTGTCTGACGTAGGCTTCGATTTTTTTCATAATTTGATAATCTTCTTAAAAAATAATTAAGCTTGGCGGAATGCAATCGAATTGTTCTGTTAGGTAAAGGATAAAATGGGGTTTTTACAGGTTGTTTCAGGCGCCGTCGCCGCCGATGTTGAAGTCGGGATAACCCAAGACTCCCATCTCCGGACCGTCAAGCCCGGCCATTTCTGTTTCCGCGCTGACGCGAATCGGGGTAATGAGATTGCTGAACTTGAACCAGGCATAGGCCATGGCGAAGCCGAATAACGCCAACACGGCGGCATCGAGAAGTTGCATTCCAAGCTGCGAGGCATCGCCGTAAAACAAGCCTCGAACGCCGTCGGAGCCGAATTTTTGCACATATTTGTCGCGGACCACGCCGTTCCAACCCGCGCCATATTTGCCGTTGGCGAACAAGCCCACGGAGATTAAGCCCCAGATGCCGTTTACCCCGTGGACAGATATTGCGCCGACGGGATCATCGATTTTTAAGCGTTCCCAGAAGAATACGCTGAAAACCACAATCACTCCGGCGATTCCTCCAATAACGAATGCCGCCCAACTATCGACGAAGGCGCACGGTGCGGTAATGGCCACCAAGCCCGCCAACATGCCGTTGCACATCATGGAAGGATCGGGTTTCAGCCCTTGGAGTTGCATGGCGACCATCGCGGCGAGTGCGCCCGCGATGCTTGCCAACATGGTGTTTACCACGACCACGCTGATGCGAAGGTCGGTGCCGGCGAGCGTGGATCCGGGATTAAACCCGAACCAACCAAAGGCGAGAATAAATGTGCCGACGACAGCCATGGGAATGTGATGGGCCGGAATGGGATGAGGTTTGCCGTCTTTGCCGTATTTGCCAATGCGAGGGCCAAGCACCATGACCCCTGCCAGAGCGATTATTCCCCCCATTGCATGAACCACGCCCGAACCGGCAAAATCGACTGCGCCATGTCCTAATTTCCAGTTAACACCGCCTTGGGCCAACCACCCGCCGCCCCACACCCAATTGGCATAGATGCAGTATGGCAAAGCCACCCATAGACCGTAGATGCAGAAGTTTTTCCAACTCCATCGTTCGGCCAAAGCGCCTGTGGGAATGGTGGCGGTGGTGTCCATGAAAACCATCATGAAGAAGAACAAAGCCATAACGCTGACGTCGTCCACGCCATTGAGGAAGAATCCTTTTGTGCCTAAAAGGCCGTAAGTGTATGCGCCTGTGGCGTTGCCCGCGGAGTCAACGGCAGCGCCGATTCCAACTCCGGAATTAAGTACGGACGTCCCCGGGCCAAGAGACGAATACCAACCTGGTGGAACTGGTCCATTGAACCAATTTCCCCAACCTATGGCAAAACCATAAGCCCAAAATCCCAAGCAACCCAACGCATATATCATCAGATTCATGCTGATGGTGTGAGCGGCATTTTTCGAGCGGCAAAACCCCGTCTCGACCATGGCGAAGCCGGCTTGCATAAACATAACGAGGAAGCCGGCAACCATGGCCCAGACCATATTTATTGAAAACAGGTTGTGGACAATGCGATCGTACAAATCGCCGGAGCTAAGGGCACTGGGCACATCGCCTTTGCCGTCGCCGGCTGGAGTGGCCCAGACACCTGCCGCTCCGCCCGTCGGATCGGGCCAGGCGGGTTTGGCGGGATCGGTGTTAGCACCCGAGAAATACGGCGGCAGACTTGGCGGCTGCGAGGCGGTTGAGGCCGGTTTGTCGGCTGCTGATTTTTCAGTGGCCGCTGG
>JBEKGL010000310.1:0-6170 GCA_050012815.1 Thermoguttaceae bacterium | reverse complement strand
TGCATTGCCCGCTGAAATTCCGCCACAACCGCCCGAGGTCGATAATTCTGGTACTCCGGGACCCTTTCGGCCAGTTGGGCCAAACCGGCAAGGATCTCCATGTCCACGGCGACCTTTTTTTCGATGTCCGCGTGCAGAACTTTGACCACCACATTTTCGCCCGTATGCAGCCGGGCGCGATGCACCTGGCCGATCGAGGCCGAGGCCATGGCGGCGGTTTCAAACTCGGCGAATAGTTCCGCCAGCGGCCGTTTCAATTCGGCTTCGATCGTCTTGCGGACCGCATCGGGCGGATCGGCCGGGGCGTTTGCTTGGAGTTGCTGCAACTCCTCGCTTAGCGTAACGCCCGTCAGGTCGGGCCGGGTGCTGAGTAGTTGACCCAGCTTGATGAACGTCGGCCCCAATTCCGATAAGGCCAATCGTAGCCGGGTTTCCCAACGATGCCGCGCAATCGAGGTTCCGCCCGGGGCCTTGAACAAATCCTTGGCAAACTCCGGCCCCAGCCGATTGATCCATGCGGCCAGTTCATATTTGCTCAGGACCGCGAGGATTTCATACCAGCGGTTCAGGTGGCGGTATATTTGGGGGATGGAAGTAAGACGCATAACGGGCCCGGTGAAAAAAACTACCCATTACTTTTTTACTTTAATCCACTTATCAGGGCAATCTAGTGCCCCCTTAAGATTGATTTTTTTGTCTTGGAGCCCCCCCGGCGTCTTGCCGATGCCGGTTTTTCCGCTTAATCCGGCACGAAATACGTTGCTTTGGTCAAGACCGCATGTCATCGTGCGATAAATAATAAGCCCGAAGGGCAGCGGCAAGGCGGCTCTTCGGGCTTGATTATTTCCGAAATATGTTACGGAAATTTTATGGTATCATAGCGTTAATCTTATAGCATCATAAAAGGAATTGAGGTTTTAGGATAATATACGGAAATTCGATTATTTGTTGCACCAACGTCGCCTTGTCGCCATAACAATGAAGGCAATTGCGGCAAACCCTAACATAACCGCTGTTCCTGGTTCAGGTACCGGATGAGGATTCGGGACCGTCAACATCCGTTTCGAGAGCAATTGAATCGGATAGTATTGGGCGGCAAAATTGTAAAGTTCGGCCTGATCGCCGGAACTCAAAACAATATTCTCTATTTGATAGTTGTCGGAACTCGCGCTTCCCAGGCCACTAGTTACATAATTGTCACTAACGTCGATAATGTTACCCGGGACGGCCAACCAAGTTCCGGCGGTTTTATTATAGATGCTGTAAGTGCCGGCGCTTAAACCGGTAAAAGAGTATTGACCAGAATTGCTTACTGTTGTCGTGGAAACTAGACTGCCACCCTCGTACAAATCGATTTCACCTCCGGCGATTGCATATTCATTGTTGAGTTGCCCATTATGATTCGCATCATAAAATACGACGCCGGATAGCGAAATCGCGACGGTTGGACTATCGGTGTAAGGAGTAAAACTACTAGCACCCAGGGCCTGTTCAGAGGAGGTCGACGAGAATGCCGCGACCAAGACTATGACCCACAAGATAAGACAATAAGAAAACTTATTCCGCGCATGCCATGGGCACGCGGGGGCGGGCCTAAAGATTACCGAGTTCACGAGCGCTGCCTCCATTTATGGGGTTATAATTGATAGAGGTTACCTAGCCTCTATCTTACTTAGATTCCCGAGAATTACAAGAGTCTGCCTATATTTTCCTAAAAAATTCCTAAATACCTAAAGAAAAGATGATTTTAAAAAAGACATTATTGCCAGATAATATAGTCAATAATGACCCAATCCCCTACTCATGATTCATCTTATTATTATGTTTAAGTGAAAGCCGGAGTGATTTTCGCAACGCCATGCAAGATAAGATGTTATGACTATCGACAACCCTGCCTCATCCCTTACTTCTCACCCATTGCCTCCCATAGGCCCCCATCGGTTGAACCATGCCCGTCGATTAAAGGGCAGTTTTTCCCGCTGTGTGCCCGGTACCAAGGGCACGCCAATAGGTAAAATTATTCGCACGGCCTTGTCCGGAGGAACGCCGATAAGTTCGGCTACTCGAAAAGCCCGATTTTCAGCCCGCAAAGCGCCGTCCAGCCATACGGTGGCATAGCCTAAAGCGGTTATGGCCAGAAGCATGTTTTCCACGGCCGCCGCGCAATCTTCCACGGCAAACGATAGGCCGTTGATCACCGGCCGCGGATCGATCACACACGCAATCATTGCCCGGGCCGTGGCACAGACGGGTTTGGCAATAATCCTGGCAATTTGCTCAAGCAGTTGCGCTTCGTCGATAATCACGAACGAGACCACCTGTTCATTGCAGCCCGACGGCGCTTGAATGCCCGCTTGCACGATCTTTTCCAGATCGTTTCGCGGCACGGGCGCTAGGGTAAACTCGCCGCGATAACTATAACGCTTTGCGATGGCATCAAAAATATCCATTGGAGGTTGTATAAGCGAATAACGATAGAGGACAGTAAGGGGTGGGCAGTTTACTGCCCACTGACAAGTGTAAACTATTAATTATAAGCTGTATACTCACTGGGATGTCTTTGCCCGGATGTCGACGGTTTCTCCTCGTTGGTATCGCTTGGCGCGATCGACCAGAACTGGATCCTTGCAAATGCCGATCACTTTGTCGAGCGCCTTGTCGAACTCAACTTTGTTTGGATCGCGAAGCTCGCGGTAATGGGCCAATTCCACCACCGTGGCGCAGGCCCGTTGGGCCAACTCGGGTTTATCAATATACGACATTACGAAACGCAAGGAATCCATGGTACGTATGGCTTTTGCCCGCTCAAGGGCATAATTACGTTCGTCCTCGCTAGCGGCCAGAGTCATAACTTTTTTCAACAGTTCGAGTCTTTCGGCGTCCGAGCGGTTATCGCGCAACACGGCCACGCGGGTCAATGCTCGCAACGTCCAGGAGCGGTAGTTAGGGTTATTTGTGGTTTGCACCAGTTCCAGAAGTCTGGCGGCGACCGAGGCATCGGGCCAGTTGCACAAGGCCCGGACGCCCGCATCGCGGCGCTGTAAGTTGTTAGTGCTGATTGCCTCTTCAACGACTTTCAAAACCTTTGGGCCGCCGACTCGCCCCAGGGCGGGAAGCACGATGGTCTTCTGCTCGTCGCCGAGCCGCTGCCAAACCGCCAGCAGCGGACCGGCTCGCTCGTTGGCATCCTTGATGCGCGAGCACACGAACATGATAGCCTTTTCCGCGGCCTCGCGCGGCGGGCCGCTTTCGGTCTTTAGCAGTCCTTCGACCAACTTGGGAACATCTTCGGCCCCGGCCAGTTGACCCAGCGCCTGTATTGCAGCGGCGCGGATGTCCGCCTTGTCGGAAACGGCAAGATCCAGCAGAACGGGCACGGCAGCCGTTGCCTTGCGGCGTTCGAGGATCTGAATCAGCGCGGTTTGCCGTCGGGGGTCCTTGGCCGCCTTCAATTCCACCGCGATTTTCTCATCAACTCCGTCCGCGCGGAGCTGTTCCAGGCTGCGCTGGGCGGCGGTTTTCTCGGCATCCGCGCTTGCGCCGAGCGATTGTGCCATAAGCGGCACGTCGGCCGCTTCGCCCAGCAAACTCAAAGCCCGGATGGCCGCGGTCCGGACCTGCTCCTCAGGGTCCTTGAGCATCTCCACAACGGCGTTTCCGGCCATTTTGTCGCCCCGGGCGCCCAGGGCGTCGATCAATCCTGCCCGGGCGTCGGGGGAGAGTTTCGGCAGCAGTTCAGCGAATCGTTTCGTGGCCGCCGCCCCTTTGACCTCCTCCCGGACCTGCTGAAGCCCAATTGCCCGCAGGTCTTTGTCCTTATCGCTCACCAGGTTGATGATAGTATCGACCAACTCCTCGCCGGAGTCTTCAGTGGCCCCCTGCGCGCCGTTGGTCCAGGAGGCGATCGCCAGACAGATAATTGCTGAAAAAAGCATGAGGGGCGTTTTCACGACTGTCGCTTTACTCCTTTTTCGCGGCGGCTAAAAGACCGCGAGTGGCTGCCAGGCGAACGTATTTAGGCTGATCTTCGCCGCTGAGTCCCTTGTACAGGAGCATGGCTTGGGCCTTGTTGCCTTTGGCCGAGAGCCGTTCGGCACAGACCAAACAAGCATCGGCGGCAATAGGCTTAAGATCATCGGGCGTCTTTTTAACAATGTCGCTTAAAGACTGGGCTGCTTCCGGAGTGCCGATTTTCCCCAGGTCATTGATTGCCGCAAAGGCCAGCGTCTTATCCGTCTGGCCGGCCAGGGCCGTTAAGACGTCCACGCTTGCGCCGTCGCGGCGCGCGCCAAGCGATTCGATTATGCCCGCCTTCAATATAACGCTGCTCGCCTTGGGCAAGGCGTCGCGCATCGCCTTGAGAGATTCAGGACCGCCAATGCGCTCCAGGGCATAGCGGGCCATGTGCGAAAGGTCCTTTTCGGTCAATAGCCCGGCCAGGGCCGGCACGGAATCGGCCGACCCAATCTGGCTGATCATGCGGCAGGCAAAATCCTTTGCCGCGCGAGAAGAATTGGTCTTCAATACCGCGGCTAATCGGTTTTCCAGGTCCTTGCGGGCCGCCGCATCGCCGTGTGTGGCCGTCAGCGCGTCGTCAATCGCCAGGATATCGTCGTAATTCGAGCCCCAGTCGAAGGTTTTCAAGGCCTCTAACGATTTGTCCACCGCGGACTTATCGAACATGCGATCGGGCCTAGGATTGGGTTTATACTTGAAATTGGCGGACTTGGCATCCCCGTCTGCGCCAACAATTGCGGCGCCAATGCCAATTGTGTTTGATTGGGTAGTCATAATATCAAAGTCCTAAGTTTTCAGTTTATGGTTATCAGTGGGCAGTAAACTGCCCACCCCTCATTAGTCCATCACAGTTGCCAGGGTTCGCGTTTGGCGCGATCGAGGAAGCGATTGGCTTCTTCGTCGCCGGGAAACTCTTCCTTGTCCGGGTCCCATTTCAAGGGTCGATTCAGGTTGTAAGCGATAATGCCCAAGTGGCAGACGGTGGCGGTGCGGTGGGCCAACTCGATGTCGCGGAAGGGTTTTTCGCGGGTCCGCACGCAATACAGGAAATCGCCGTAAATGCCGCCCGTACCCTTATATATTGGCATGGTCTTGGCGGGCAGTTTCTCGCCCGGCGTGCCCACGACGCGCAGCCCCTCTTTTTCATCCGGATCGCGACCCCGAAGCGGTGAGCGCCCCAATCGGTCATCCCGCCGCCGGAGTAATCGCTCCACGAGCGCCAACTCTTTCCGTCGATCGAATAGCTGCTGCCGATCCGATAGGGATGGTACGGCGCCCAGGGCGCGGGTCCCAGCCACATGTCCCAGTCAACGTCGCTGTCGACAGGTTTGCCCGGCAGATAGCAAGGCGTCGAAGGCGGGCCGCAATTGACGTATATCTCCTTGATCGTGCCGTTATCTCCGTTCCAGCAACGCTCCGCCAACGCGCCGTGATCGTCCAGCACCCGCTGGCTGCCGCCCGATACCACGCACCCATAGCGGCGGGCGGCCTGGACCATCGCACGCCCTTCCTTGATAGTCAGCGACTCGGGTTTCTGGCAGTACACGTCTTTGCTTTGGCGGCAGGCCTCGATGGTTATAATGGCGTGCCAGTGGTCCGGCGTGGCGACGTGCACGGCATCGATATCCTTGCGGGCAAGCAACTCGCGGAAGTCCTTGTAAACCGCGCAGTCCTGGTTGCCGTAGCGCCTGTTTACCCGATTCTTGGCCCGGTCGCGGATCGATTGCTTCGCGTCGCATATGGCCACGTACTGAACTTCCGGGCGCGGCAGGAAAGCGCCCATGTCGCCTCCACCCTGGTTGCCCAGTCCGATGCCGGCCATGACGATCCGCTCGCTGGCCGCCGTCCGATCTTCTTTTCCGAGTGCGGCCGCGCTGATTACGTATGGCGTCGCGGCCGCCAGGCCGGCACGTTTTAAAAACTCCCGTCGCGTAGTGCTATTTTCTTTACTCATTGTTTTACCTCTAGGTTGAGATTAATCATTTGGCGCCGTGGATAAGTTAAATAACAATGGCCAAGACGTCGCTTTCGCTCATAATCAGCAATTCTTCGCCGTTTACTTTCAATTCGGCGCCGGCGTAGTTGCCGAACAGAATGCGATCGCCTTCGCTCACCTGATGCGGGGCCCGAGTGCCGTCGGGCAACAGACAACC
>JBEKGL010000309.1:0-5256 GCA_050012815.1 Thermoguttaceae bacterium | reverse complement strand
GCCCGCTTGGCTATAACGCGTTACACCTGGCCCGGCAACTTACGCGAGTTGCGCAACGCCGTCGAGCGGGGCGTAATATTGGCTTCCGGGCCTTATGTCGAAATAAGCGACCTGCCCTCGCAGATCGGCGATGGCGGCCGCACGCCCGAACGCGCAACGGAAACAATGACCCTGGAACAGATCGAGGCCGATCACATCCGGCGAATTCTTGACTCGACCGGCACGATCGAGGAAGCCGCCGCCAAATTGGACATCGATCCCAGTACCCTGTACCGGAAACGGAAGAAATACAATATTTAGGTACGACAATGACTCTTCGACGTCGAATTATCGTCGCCATGATTCCGCTTTTTGCCCTGCTCCTTGTCCTCGGCGGAACAGCAACCTTTCTGATTTATCATCTTGGCGAGCGAATCGACCGGATTCTACGCGAGAACTACGACAGTGTGATCTACATGCGCGATCTCAACGAAGCCTTGGAACGCATCGATTCGTCATTCCAATTTACCTTGGCCGGACGCGAAAAGGATTCCCTCGATCAATATAATAACAACTGGAAACGATATGATAACAGCCTCGCCCATGAGCAGAACAACATTACTCTTCCGGGCGAAGCGGAACTGGCCGAAAAACTGACCGCCCTGAGCCGGCGTTATCGCCGGCAGGGCGATAAGTTTTTAGCAGGCCCAGTCCAGGATCGCGATCAACTCTACTTCGGCTCTGGGGATCAGCCGGGACTGTACGACTCCTTTCGTGAAATCAAGGGCGTTTCCGGCGATATTCTCAGAATCAATCAGGACAATATGGAACAAGCCAACCGTAATGCCCGCCGCGTGGCCCGATCCGCACTGCTCTGGTACGGCGCGGGTCTGGCCTTCGGCATCGTGTTGGCCGTGCTGCTCACGGCCGGCACTATTCGCACTATTCTCCAGCCGATCCGCGCGGTTATCGAATCGGCCGCCGCCATCGGCGCCGGCAACCTCGATCAACTCGTGCCAATCAATTCCGAGGATGAATTGGGACAACTCGCCGGCGCTTTCAACGACATGGCAAGGCAACTCCGCGATTTTCGGCAGTCGCATAAAGCCCAGTTGATCCGCGCGCAACGGACCAGCCAGGCCACGATCGATTCATTCCCGGATCCGGTGCTGGTGGTCGATCTCCAACAGCGCGTGGAATTGGCCAATCCCGTTGCCCGCCGCCTGCTGGTGGGCACGCTGCCGGAAAAAGGGGAAATATCGCCCGCCGTTTGGCAGCCGCCCGAGTCCTTGCGCCAACCCTTGGCTGAAGCACTGAACAACCAACAGGAGTACGTGCCCGAGGGCTTCGACAAGGCCGTCGTGGTGCGGATCGGCGAAAAAACCCACACCTTTCTGCCCCGCATTCTGCCCATTCGCGATTCCGACGGCGCCACGCTCGGCGCGGCAGTCCTGCTGGAGGACGTCACCCGTTTTCGCTTGATGGACGACATGAAAACCAATCTCGTGGCCACGGTGAGCCATGAACTGAAAACGCCATTGACAAGCATCCGCCTCGTGCTTCACCTTCTCTTGGAGGAGAACCTGGGGGCGCTCACGCCCAAACAACTCGAACTGCTCATCGACGCCCGCGATAATGCCGAGCGGCTTTTGGTGATGATAAACAACCTGCTCGACCTGGCCCGGCTGGAACAGGGGAAAATTCAACTGCATTTGCGGCCAGAGCGCCCGGCGTCGCTGCTGCGGTCGGCCGCCGAATCTTTTCAGCCCCGGGCCGCCGATCAAGGCGTACAGCTTTCCATCGAGGCCCCCGATGATTTGCCGCCCGTGGCCGTCGATGCCGATCAATTCCAACATGCCTTGCAGAACTTGCTCGACAATGCCTTGACGCATACGCCTCAGGGCGGGCGCATCACGCTTGCCGCCGAACAACAGGCCGAAAGCCAAGTCGCGTTTTCCGTCTCTGATACCGGCAGCGGAATCCCCGCCCAGTTCCTGCCTTATGTGTTCGAGCGATATTTCCGCGTGCCCGGCGAAACCGCCCACGGCGGCAGCGGCCTTGGACTGGCGATCGTACGCGAAATTGTCACCGCCCACGGCGGCTCGGTCCAATGCCAAAGCATTCCCGGGGAAAAAACGGCTTTTAACATGTCCCTGCCCGTATGGACAGCAACGGGAGCCGAACATTAATATGCGTTCCTGTAAAGCCGCGACAGGTACCAACCGAAGGTTGATCGGTCGCGATTGTGGAAAAATTGTGAACGTCCTTTCCCGCGACCACTGGTCGCGGCTTTACATATAAAATGAATAATAACCAACGAAGTAAATAGCTGTGTCCGGCGACGAAATGCAATCCAAACCTGAACTATTTCTCGATCTGATCCGGCGTCAGCAGCGCGGACGGCTGAAAATCTACCTCGGTTTTGCCGCCGGCGTGGGCAAGACATTCGATATGCTCCAGGAAGGAAACCGCCTGCACCGCCAAGGCGTGGACGTGCTTATCGGCTTTGTCGAAACGCACGGCCGGGCCGAAACCGCCGCTCAAATCGGTGATCTGGAACAAGTGCCTCGCCGGCGGATCGAATATCGCGGCATCGTGCTCGAGGAAATGGACGTCGACGCCGTCATCGACCGCCGGCCAACCATCGCACTTGTGGACGAACTGGCCCACACCAACGCCCCGGGCAGCCGCAATCCGAAACGCTACCAGGACGTGGAAGAAATCCTCCGCTCAGGCGCCAACGTCATTACCACGCTTAACATCCAACACCTGGAAAGCCTGCACGACATTGTGCAGCGGGCCACCGGAGTCCGCGTCAAAGAGCGAATTCCCGATTACGTAGTCGCCATGGCCGACCAGATCGTAAACGTCGATCTCTCGGCCGAAGACCTGCGCGAACGGCTCCAGGCCGGCAAAATCTATCCGCCCGAGCGGATCCAAACGGCCATGGAAAACTTTTTCTCGCCGGAAAAGTTGACGCAACTGCGGGAGCTTGCCATGGAGGAAATCGCCTTCCGCCTAGACCGCCATCGCCGCGAAGAAGAACAGCGAAGCGGTGAAAGGGCCTCGGGTTCGGAACGGGTCATGGCCTGCCTGAGTTCCCAAAGCCCACACGCAGCGTCGCTTTTGCGCAAGGCCGCCCGAATTGCCGATCGTCTGGGCGCTCCCTGGTATGCAGTGTACGTGCAAACCCCGCGCGAGGCCCCGGAACACATCGACGCCGCCACGCAGCGGAAAATCAGCAACAACCTGGAGCTTGCCCGGCAGTTGGGCGGCACTTCGCTGGCCTTCAAGGGCGCCGATCTCGTCAGCACCATCGACTCGTTCGCCAAGGAATACGGCATTACCCACATCGTCCTGGGCCGAAGCCGCCAGCCTTGGTATCGCCGCTGGTTCGGACGATCCATTCTCGACCACCTCTTGCAAACCATTCCCGGCGTAGATGTAATTGTGGTAGATAACAGCCCGTCATCTTAACACTAAAATGAAATGAATTCGAACTCCAAGAATGTAAACTGGCCCTTGGGTCTGGTTGGCGCGGTTGGCGGCGGCATGGTGGGTTACTTCGTGTTTTTCCTATTAGCGCAACAAGGTCTTTATGCCTTGGTGTTGCCAAGTGCGGCGCCGGGCTTGGGGGGCGGCTTGTTGTTGCGGGGCAAGTCGAACGTGTTTGGCATCGTCTGCGGTCTGTAGGCGTGTTGTTGGGATTATTCACGGAGTGGCGGTTCGCACCATTTATTGCTGATTCGAGTTTCGGTTATTTTATAACTCATATACACGATCTCAGTATCATCACGCTGATTATGATCACCATCGGCGGGCTGTGCGGCTTTTGGTTTGGCATGGGCCGCGAAGAAGGCGTTGGGAAAGAGGGCAAATAAAGAGGGGAAAGGGGCATAGTTGGGGCGAACAGGCGCAGGCGGGGTGGTTTTTAACGGTCCTGGGGGCATTTCTCCTTGGTTTTCCGCCGTTTTTTGGGCTTCGGACCAATACTTAGACGGTTATTTTGCCTTGGATAGCGGGCGTTTCTAGGTTAGAATAGTGTATAGAAATCGTTACCGCGTAAAAGGATGCGTCTTTTTGGAGACTATCCATGCCACAGGCCATCGTCGATCCCGAGGAATTGAGGCAGTTTGCCCAGAACCTCAGGAAATTCAGCACCGAAATACAATCTCGCATCACCATGCTCGGCAGCCAGTTGGTCTCCCTGAGCAAAACCTGGCGCGACCAGGAGCAAAAAAAGTTCACCGAGGAGTTCGAGCAGCAGGTCAAGGGAGTCTCGCGCCTGATCGAGGTGATCGAAGAGCACATTCCCTACCTGGTGCGCAAGGCCGAAATAATTGAAGAGTACCTCCATCAAAGATAGTTAAGCGCCATGGGCCAGTCCGCCCGAGTAAAATCGATCGACGCCTTGCAGGCCATGTCCGCCGCCTTGGAGTGTTTTCACGACGACGCCGCCAGCGCCCTGGACGACCTGGAGATGGAAATCCGCCGGGCATTGCAGTGGATCGGTCAGGATTGCCGGCAGTACTGGAACGAAGAGCTTCGCCGGTCCAGGGACGGAGTGATCGAAGCCCGATTGCAACTCGAAAACGCCCGCATGTTCCGCCACATCGCCGAAGAGCACAGTTCTTTCATCGAGGAGAAAAAGACCTTGGAACGGGCCAAACGCCGCCTGCAAAACGCCGAAACCAAGGTCGAAGCCATCCCGCATTGGGCCTTCAGGATCGAGCGCGCGGTCAACGAATACCGCGGCAGCCGCTCACAGTTCGCCAACTGGCTCGACGCCGATTTCCCCCGTGCCGTCGCCGCCCTGAGCCGTATGATATCGGACCTGGAAACCTACGTCCGCTTGGGCGCTCCGATGGACGAACATGCGACTATTGCCTTGGAGGCCGCAAGGTCCGCAGACGAAGCGCAGTCCGCGGAGGGCGCCCAAAAGACTGATGCTGAAACCAATAAAACCGCCGATCAAAACATCGAGGAAGCCCATTAAGGAATTGTTAAAAATCAGTTTTAGAGTTATTCGATACTTTGGATCCAAGAGAATGTATAAATTGTATTTTTCCCTAACCCAGGCGTTTTACGCCTGGGGCAAAAAGGCGTGGAATATATTTCTCTTTTCCCAATCGCCCCCTTAAGGGGGCTGTTTGGAAAAGAGAAATATTTATGCCTTCCGTCCCAGTCGTAAACGACTGGGCTAGAGAAAAATCATGGCAAATTTAATTTGCGAATGGTAAACGACTGGGCTAGAGAAAAATCATGGCAAATTTAATT
>JBEKGL010000308.1:0-5267 GCA_050012815.1 Thermoguttaceae bacterium | reverse complement strand
GGCGAAAGCTTCCAGGGCAAGGTGGTGCAGGTTCGTTATAACGCCACCTCCACTCAAAACGTGGTTGTTTACACCGTTGTGGTGGAATTCGACAATCCCGAGTTGAAAGTATTGCCTTATATGACGGCGAATCTGTCTTTTGAAGTCGATAAACGCGACGGCGTTCTGCTAGTGCCGACCATGGCTCTGCGTTGGAAGCCGAAGCAAGAGCAAGTCGTTCCGGAATTGCGCGATGAGGTTGCATCCCTGCTCGCCGGCAACGCCAACCGCTCCTCAGGCAACGCGAAATCCGACAACGCGAAATCCGACAAACCTTCACAAAACAGCGATGAACGCGGCCGGATGTGGGTTCAAGACGGAAAATATGTCCGGCCCATCGAAGTCAAGATCGGCGCCACCGACGGAACGCAAACCGAAATCTCCGGCGACGGCGTGAAGGAAGGCATGAAGGTGGTTATGGGCGTGATGCAAGACAATACGCTCGCCGACGGCGGCGAGACCAATCCCTTCGGCCCGCCCAAATTCTTCCGCGGAAATCAAAATCAAAAGAAAAACGATAATCCAACTCCAAAAAAATAGTTTCCGAAAATAACAACCATGGAACTCATCCGGCTGGAAGACATCTATAAAACGTATCACCTGGGCGAAATCGACGTCCCGGTGCTCAAAGGCGTTTCTCTGACCATCGCCCAGGGCGAAATGGTCGCCTTGATGGGAGCTTCCGGATCGGGAAAAACCACATTGATGAATATCCTCGGCTGCCTCGACCATCCCTCATCCGGCGAATACTGGTTCGACGGCGAGGAAATGAGCGGTCTGACTCCCAATCAGCGGGCAATGGTCCGCGCCAATCGAATCGGTTTTGTCTTTCAAAACTTCAATCTTTTGCCGCGAACCTCGGCCCTGCAAAATGTGGTTATGCCCCTGGATTATGCCACGTATCGGCCTGCGTCGGCCGAATCGCGCCGCTTGGGCGGAATCCTTTTGGACCGTCTCGGACTGGCCGATCGCAGCGACCACGAACCCTCGCAAATGTCCGGCGGACAGCAACAGCGCGTGGCCATCGCCCGATCGCTCGTAAACCAGCCGGCATTGGTCCTGGCCGATGAACCGACCGGCAACCTCGACTCCCACACCAGCGTCGAGATTCTGCGAATGTTCCAAAAACTCAACGCCGAAGGCATAACCGTTATCCTGGTGACCCACGATCCGAACGTGGCCGCTTACGCCCATCGAAAGATCATCATCAGCGACGGTCAAATCGAAGGCGACGTGACCCAAGTGCCCAATGCACGCGTGGAAACTTCCGGCGATCAACCTCACTCCTCCGAGCCGATGCTGATTCCACACATCGCAGCCCCGCATTTCGATGGAGGCGACGGGGCGAAAACCGCCCCGCACACGGCCGCTTCGACGGCCACTACCGCCACTCTGGTCCATAAGCCGGCTCGTCAAACGGCGGACAAAGTCCATGCCAAAGCCGCGGAATCCGAACTGATCGAACCACAAACGCAACCTGGCCGCAAACGCCTGCCGACGCTGGTGCCCCATACCCTCATCACTGCGCTAAAAGCCCTGCGGCGGAATAAAATGCGATCGGCCCTTACCGCCCTGGGTGTTGTGATCGGCGTGAGCGCCGTGATCGCCATGATGGAAATCGGGCAAGGTTCCAAGGCCGCTTTGCAAAAATCCATCGCCAGCATGGGGGCCAATATGCTCATGGTGCAATCGGGCGCGTCTACGAGCAGCGGCGTTAACTTCGGCGCGGGAAGCGTTCCCACGCTCACTCCCCAAGACGCCGTCGAAATCGCCAAACAGTGCCCGGCCGTAGTCACTTCAGCCCCCATTGTCCGATGCCGGGCGCAAATCGTATGCGGAAATCGAAATTGGGTTCCCCAGCAAATCAGCGGAACCACCCCTTCGTTCCTGGTGGTCCGCGATTGGGAAGATTTCTCCGAGGGGCAAATGTTCACCGACCGCGACGTCCTTAACGCCGCTAAAGTGTGCGTGATCGGCGAAACCCTGAAACGCGAGCTTTTTCAAGACGATTCGCCCATCGGAAAAGATATCCGCATCAATAACATCACTTTCAGAGTCCTGGGCGTGCTTTCCCGCAAGGGCGCGAATATGATGGGCATGGATCAGGATGATATAGTGCTGGCGCCTTGGACCACCATCAAATTCCGCGTTAGCGGAACCAATCTCGGCAGTTCCAATCAGAGCGCGGCGACCGCCTCCAGTTCCTCCACCAAAGTCAACAGCCTGAGCAATCTTTATCCCGACGCCACGGCCCGTTACCTCACGCCCACCGCGTCTCAACAAGCCAACAATCCGCAGCCCGTCCGTTTTGTTAACGTAAATGAAATATACTTGAAGGCGGCCTCCACCGAGGAAATTCCCCAAGCCATTCAGGAAATCACCGCTCTTCTCAGAGACCGGCATCGGCTTCACGCCGGTGACGATGACGACTTCTCAATCCGAAACATGACCGAATTCACCAACGCCTTACAGCAAACATCGAGGTTGATGTCCGGTTTGCTTTTGGCCGTGGCTCTTATCTCCCTCATCGTGGGCGGCGTGGGCATAATGAATATCATGCTGGTATCCGTCACCGAACGGACCCGCGAGATCGGCTTGCGCATGGCGGTCGGGGCCCGGTCCTACCATATTCTAAGGCAATTTCTGGTCGAGGCGGTCGTGCTGTGTCTGTTCGGCGGGGCCATGGGAATCCTGCTGGGCCGAGGAGCTTCGATGTTGGTGAGGATAATCATGCGCTGGCCCACGCAAATTTCCCTGCCAGCCGTGATTGCCGCTGTCGCCGTCTCGGCCGGAGTAGGCATTATCTTCGGCTTCTATCCGGCCTGGAAGGCATCCAGATTAGACCCCATCGAAGCCCTGCGCTACGAATGATAGGAAAAAGGGGATTAGGGATTAGGGATTAGAGAGCGAGTTTTTTTGCGTACATGTTTTTTTCATTGCAAATTGAACAGCCATAACTACTTGCGCGATTTGTCACTGCCATTCCAACTTCAAGTCTTTTAACTGAAAACTGATGACTGATAACCGCATACCATAAACTATTTCGTTGCGGCCGCGGGCAGCGCCAGGGTAAAATGCCGCACAAGGTGTTGACGCTGACTGTCAAGAGTTTTACAGTTGTAAGATTGAGACAAGTTTTAGTTTCCTTCCGATTAATCCCTGCCCGCCACCCCCTACGTAGAGGCAAGTTCCATGCCCTTGTTTGAGATCGAAACTGAGTCGCACATCATTATTACCTGGGCGGCCGATGAAGAGGCCGCAACCCAAGTGGTTGAAGAAAGCTATCCTCATGAATCGCAGATCCGCGTTACCCGCCGTCCGCGCGATACCTGGGTCATATCCAAGGCGGCGTTGGGCATCAGCGGGGCCGCCGATCCCTGCCATACGGCCCGGGATTGCTTGTCCAAGGCCGCCGGCGACAAGTTGCACGCCATTCGCCTCTACATGCAAAAAACCGGTTCCGATCTGGATCACTCCCGCAAGGTGATCGAGTCGAACATGGTAATGGGATGGTAGGAGTAGGTAATATGTAAATAGGTAATAGAGTCTTTGTTTGAGGTTTGAACGCATTTTGCGCGCATGTTTTTTTATTGCAAATTGGCAATTGCAAAATGCAAATTGCAAATTGAACAACCATAACCACTTGCGCGATTTGTCACTCTTTTCCTCGCTTAGTGCTTTTAACTGAAAACTGATTACTGAAAACTAATTACCATCTACCATATACTATAAACTTATTGGTTGCGGCCGTCAGACCGCGCTAGGATCATAGAGGTTTAATGATGTATTAACCTGGGTGCGGGGGGAAAACAAAGTCGCATGAGTGCGCATCCATGATACGAATTTTTAAGATTTGTTCCGTCTTTTGTGCCATATATATATTGAACACCGGCATGGTTATGGCCGCCGAAGGAGTTCCCGGCGCTTCTAAAGACAACGACGCCACGGTGACCGTTTCCGAAGACCAATCGTCGTTCACGTTGGCCAACGGCGTTATTTCGGCGCGGATTGAAAAGCGGTCGGGAAATCTTGTTTCTCTGAAATACCGCGACTTGGACCTGTTGCGGCAAGGGCGGGGATATTGGTCGATGGTGGGCGGTTTCTACGGGTTCGGCCGCATCTCCGAGTTCGGCTCGCGCCGCGAATTCGCGGTGAGCATCGACCCTAAAACCAACGGCGGCGCCAGGGGCGAGATTTCCTGCAACTTCAGATATGACAAAGGATCGGAAAACGATATACCGGCCGACGTTGAGTGGCGTTACACGCTGGGCCGCGGCGAACATTGGATTTACGCTTACTCGACTTGGAACCATCATGCCGGATATCCCGCCTTTTCCCTGGCCGAAGCACGTTACGCGATGAAACTCAATCCGGATATTTTTGATTATATGACTGTGGATGCCAACCGGCGGCGGGTAATGCCATCCGGCGGCGACTGGGACCGCGGCGTCGAACTGAATATGAAAGAGGTCCGGCGGATGACCACAGGAGTCCATGCCGGCGAAGTGGAGCACAAGTACAATTACTCGGCCATATTGGCGGAAACGCCCGCTTATGGCTGGTCGAGCACGAAAGATCACGTGGGGCTTTGGGTGATCAATCCCAGCTTGGAATACATCGCCGGGGGGCCGACGAAAGTCGAACTCACCGGCCATCTGGACTGTAATCCGGGCGGCCTGCCCACGCTTTTAAATATGTGGTTGGGCAGCCACTACGGAGGAAGTTCGTTTGGTATCGCCAAAGACGAGGAGTGGACCAAGGTCATCGGCCCGTTCCTGTTGTACTGCAATACCGCTTCGGACCATGAAGCGATGTGGAAAGACGCGCTGGCGCACGCGGCAAAGGAGTCGGAGGCATGGCCTTACGCCTGGGTTGCGGATCCGGCCTATCCGCCCGCCTCGGGCCGGGCAACGGCAAGCGGCCGGATTGCGATCAGCGACCCCCTGGATACGAATTTACATGCGAAAAACATTCAAGTGGGACTGACCGCGCCGGATTACGCCGCGGCAGGTCCGGGACGAATGTCGAGCGGCGTGCAAAACATAGTGGACTGGCAACGCAACGCCAAGCACTACCAGTTTTGGACCCGTGCCGACGCGGAAGGGCGTTTTACCATTCGGAACGTTCGGCCCGGCGCTTACACGCTCCACGCCATAGCCGACGGCGTGTTGGGCGAGTTCAGCGTGCCGGACGAAAAGGTCGCCGCCGGGCAGACGCTCGATCTTGGT
>JBEKGL010000307.1:0-5271 GCA_050012815.1 Thermoguttaceae bacterium | reverse complement strand
GGCGAGTTGCTCTATCAACGCCGCGGCTGCGCCCAGTGCCATTCCATCGACGGCACGGCCGGCACCGGGCCGAGTTTCAAGGGCATCTTCGGCAAGACGACTGAATTCAGCAACGCACGGCCCGCCGCGGTCGATGAAAATTACATCCGCGAATCGATCCTCAACCCGTCGGCCAAGATCGTCAAGGGATATCACGACCAAATGCCCACCTTCAAAGGCGTGGTAACGGATGAAGAAATAACGGACCTCGTGGAATTCATCAAATCATTAAAATAAAATCCCATGAATACAGACAACTACCTAAAACATCCCCGGGGCCTGCTGTCGTGGCTGTTTACGCAGGACCATAAACGGATCGGCCTGATGTACATGGTCTCCATTTTGGCTGCCTTCCTGCTGGGCGGAGTTTTCGCCATTCTCATCCGCATGGAATTGATGTATCCCAATAAAGTCGCCGAAACCCAGGCCGCGCAAATAACCCTGGTTCCCCGGGAGATCTTCACCAACGACGGCTATAACCAGCTTTTCACCATCCACGGCACGGTGATGATTTTCCTGTTTCTTATACCCGGCGTCCCGGCGATATTGGGAAATTTCATGCTGCCCTTGATGCTGGGGGCCAAAGACGTCGCCTTTCCGCGCCTGAATCTGCTCAGCTTTTGGCTCTGGTGGGGCGGCGCGCTGTTTTTCCTGATAACACTCCTCACCGGCGGGCTGGATACGGGCTGGACTTTCTACACTCCTTACAGCACCGAAACCTCGACCAAGGTCCTGCCCGCGCTCGCCGGCGTGTTCATTTTGGGCTTTAGCTCCATTTTCACGGGCATCAACTTTATCGTGTCCATTCACACCTTGCGCCCGCCTGGAATGACCTGGTTCAAAATGCCCCTGTTTCTCTGGTCGCTTTACGCCACTGCGCTCATACAGGTGCTGGCCACGCCGGTGCTGGGCATCACGCTGGTGCTTTTGTTCGTGGAACGCCTTTTGGGATTGGGTATTTTCGATCCCAAACTCGGCGGCGATCCGGTGCTCTTTCAGCATTTCTTCTGGTTCTATTCGCACCCGGCCGTTTACATCATGATCCTGCCCGGCATGGGCATCCTCAGCGAATTGATCCCTGTGTTCAGCCGCAAGCACATCTTCGGCTACCGATTCATCGCCTACAGCAGCGTGGCCATCGCGCTTGTTGGTTTTTTAGTGTGGGGACACCACATGTTCACCAGCGGGCAATCAGCCATGGCGAGCATGATCTTCAGCCTCATGACCTTTGCCGTGGCTATTCCTTCGGCCGTGAAGGTCTTCAACTGGCTGGCCACCATGTACAAAGGCTCGATTTCGCTGGCCACGCCCATGTGCTACGCCCTCATGTTTTTGTTCCTTTTCGGCATCGGCGGATTAACGGGCTTGTTCCTGGGGGCCTTGGTCGTCAACGTGCACGTGCACAACACCTATTTCGTGGTCGCACATTTCCATTACGTGATGTTCGGCGGATCGATGGTGGCTTTCCTGGGCGGATTGCACTACTGGTGGCCGAAAATCACCGGCCGCATGTTCAGCGATTTTTGGGGACGCATCGCCGCGCTTTTGATTTTTCTGGGCTTCAACCTGACATTCTTCCCGCAATTCCTGCTGGGAACCCACGGCATGCCCCGCCGTTACTTTGATTATTCCGTCCTGGCAAACCGCTATCCCGCAATTGCCACGTATAATTTTCTTTCCTCCGTTGGTGCGGCGATATTGGCTGCCGGCTTTACCATAATGTTGATCTATTTGCTGGCGTCATTATTCGTCGGCCGGCGCGCGCCCGACAATCCTTGGGGCGGCGCAACCCTGGAATGGCAAACCGCCTCGCCGCCGCCGTATTATAATTTTGAATCCACGCCGACCGTGGGCGATCCATACGATTATGGCAATATCCATTACGATCCTGAGATGCAAGGATATATACGAAAAAATTAATAAAAACTGAAACCGCTTGCGGTTTCGCGATAATTCCCATGTAATTTACCATGAACCATAAACCGGAAATTAACGCCGCCCAGCACGATCCGTTTCTGGCGCATCATTTCGAGTCCCACGCCCGGCAGTTCGACGCCGGCAAGCTCGGCATGTGGATCTTTATACTCACCGAAATTCTGCTCTTTAGCGGCCTGTTCTGCGCTTATGCCGTGTATCGTGCGAACCATCCGGAAATTTTTGACTGGGCGCATAAGTTCCTCGATAAAACCCTGGGCGGCATAAACACCGCAGTGCTTATCGCCAGCAGTTTTACCATGGCCTGGGCGGTCCGCTGCGCTCAAAGGAACCGGCGCGGCGGCCTGATCGTCCTCCTCATTCTTACCCTGCTGGGCGGCTGCTGTTTTCTGGGAATCAAATACGTCGAATACAAACATAAATGGCAGGACGGTCTGCTCTGGGCGAGCCGGTTCAAGCCCAACGAGCAAGCCGAGGAGTCTTTGAAAAAACATTATGCCGATCCGGGCCATCCCCAGGCAACCTTGGAAAACGGGCCGCGAAACGCCGGCATTTTTTTCAGCATCTACTTCATGATGACCGGACTGCACGGTCTGCACGTAATCGCCGGCATGGCGGCCATCGCCTGGATACTCGTACGATCCATCCGAGGCGATTTTAACAGCCGTTATTTCGGCCCCGTCGATTTCACCGGCCTGTACTGGCACCTGGTCGATATGATCTGGATATATTTGTTCCCGTTATTGTATTTGATTCATTAACCGCAATCCGATAAAAACCCTCCCGGCGCGAACGTCGGGGCTATTGATTGTCAGGAAAAGAATGTCGTATGAAAAGTCAGAGCCGGGGCGTGTCGCCCCGGTAATTCCGGGCCGACACGGCCCGGCTCTGAGGCGAAAATGCGACATTTATTACCTGACACTCAATAAATGAATGATGCGCGCAAAATGCACAAAAATCCCAAATTCCAGTCCCCAATCCCCAATCCCTTTTTAAACTTCCTTGGCGTTGATCCAGGACATCAACTTGCGCAATTGCCGGCCGATTATTTCGACTGGATGGGAACGTTCCTTTCGGCGCAGGGCCTTAAACGAAGGGGCGTTGGCCTTGTTTTCCAGAATCCATTCCCGGGCGAATCGGCCGTCCTGGATTTCGGCCAGGATCCGCTTCATCTCGGCCTTGGTCTCCGGGGTGATGATCCTCGGGCCGCGGGTGTAGTCGCCGTATTCGGCCGTGTTCGAGATGCTATAGCGCATGTAGCTTAGTCCGCCCTGATAAATCAGGTCCACGATCAATTTCACCTCGTGGACGCACTCGAAATAAGCCATCTCGGGCTGATACCCGGCCTCGACTAGTGTTTCAAAGCCTGCCTTAATCAGGGCCGACAGTCCGCCGCAAAGCACCACTTGTTCGCCGAACAGGTCGGTTTCGGTTTCCTCGGCAAAGGAGGTCTCGATCACTCCGGCCCGGGTCCCGCCGATGCCCTTGGCATACGCCAGGCCGATCTTCAAGGCATCCGCTCCAGCGCCCTCGCCCAGGCCGATCAAACACGGCACGCCCGCCCCGCGAACGAATTCCGCTCGCACCAAGTGACCGGGACCCTTTGGCGCCACAAGGATCACCGCAACACCCTTGGGCATGTTGAATTGGCCGTAATGCACATTGAATCCATGTGAGCAGACCACCATGTTGCCAGGTGAAAGATTATCGCGAATATGCGTGTGGAAGACGTCGGCTTGCAGCTCGTCGGGCAGGAGGATGGTAATGATGTCCGCCTTTTTCGCGGCCTCGGCTACGGAGACGGGCTTGAATCCGTCTTTTACCGCCAGTTGGTAATTGTCCGTGCCCGGCAATTCGGCCACTATCACGTTGCAGCCGCTGTCGCGGAGGTTTTGTGCATGGGCGTGACCTTGCGAGCCGTAACCCAATATGGCCAGCGTCTTGTTGTTCAAAAGAGAAATGTCGGCATCTTTGTCGTAATAGATTTTGGCGGGCATAATTACGTGCTCCAAGAGATATTTTTAGTGTTTAGTTTTTAGGGTTCAGAATTAAGGGTTCAGGGTTCAGGATTTACAGGGATGGTCAGTTTACTGACCATTTTTAGAAATCCAAATCGCGAAACCGCAAGCAGTTTTTTTCAAGTTTTCAGTTATCAGTTCAAGGTTATCAGTGGGCAGTAAACTGCCCACCCCAAACTAACGAATGTCCGTTGTTTTCATCCTTCATCCCTCATCCTTCATCCTTGACTATATTGCTTCCCCTAACCATCGCGATTCGCCCGGTACGGACGACTTCGAGGATGCCGAAGGGACGCATTAGTTCAATAAAAGCCTCGACTTTTCTTTCCTGGCCGGAGATTTCGACCATCACGGAATCGAGCGATACGTTTACGATCCGGCCGGAAAAAATACTGGCCAGTTCGCTGATCTCGCTGCGTTTGCCGGGCGGGGCGCTGACTTTGATCAACATCAAGTCGCGTTCCACAAAGTCTTGGGAACTGATGTCGTCGACGCGGACCACGGTGACGATTTTTTCCAATTGTTTGCGGACCTGCTCCAGCACGCTGTCGTCGCCGACGATGACAAAGATCATCCGCGACAAATGGGGGTCCTCGGTCTCCCCCACGGCTAGGCTATCAATGTTGTAACCCCGCGAAGCCAGCATCCCGGAAATGTGCGACAACACACCGGGTACGTTCTGCACCAAAGCCGACAAGACATGCCGCATATATAATCCTTAAAAACAATAAAACGACTATTTTAATACCCAAGGGGCCATCAAACAAGAGGCACGAATAGGATTCAGGGTTCAGAATTTTGGATTCGGGTTTTTGGATTCGGTGTTTAAATTCGGGGTTTGGATTCGGGTTTTTGGATTCGGTGTTTAAAAGGGGTGGTCAGTTTACTGACCACTTTTTGAAGTCCACAATGCAAAACCGCAAGCGGTTTTATGCAGATTTTAGTTTTCAGCCATCAGCGTTCAGCGTTCTCCATTCTGCGTTTTTCATTATTTCCATTCCCACTCCCCTTCGGGTTGCGGCTAAACTAATCCCCAATCCCCAATCCCTAATTATTGCACGTCTTCATGTTTGACTTCGCGGATCATCTGCAGAAATTTTTCCATCGAGGGACAGCGTTGGCCCATCAGAGGCTCGATGCAGGCGTGAATGGCCTTGGCCAAGGCGGGATTGATTTGCGGGCGGTATTTGCTGATGTCGATGGGCGGGCGGTCGTGGGTCATGGCGGCCATGCCCGTGGTGCCGCGCATCCACGGCAGCTCGAAGGTGCAAATTTCATA
>JBEKGL010000306.1:0-5278 GCA_050012815.1 Thermoguttaceae bacterium | reverse complement strand
TCGCGGGCGAATTTGTCTAAAAAAAAGGCTATCGGCATTAGGCTGAAGATGGGAGGCTGATAGCTGAGAATGTATAACCATCTATCATGTTCCAAAGTGGGCAGTAAACTGCCCACCCCTCACCATTCCATACCAAAGTGGGCAGTAAACTGCCCACCCCATCTCCTATTCCCTGCTCTCCGGCCGGGTCATGCGCCAGGGGTCTAAGGCTTCGTTAAGTTGCGATTCGGGCAGGATTTGCTTTTCCATGCAGATTTGGCGGATGGTTTTGCCCGTTTTAAAGGCCTCCTTGGCCAAGGCGGCGGCCTGTTCGTAGCCAATCAATGGATTTAGCGCGGTTACCAGCGATAGGCTGTTTTCCACGGCGGCCTGACATGCCTCGGCATTGGGCTCCATGCCTGCCAGACATAGCGTGGTAAAGGCTCGGATTGCGCTGGACATCAGACGCACGCTTTCCAAAACCACGTCGGCCATGACGGGCATCATCACGTTCAGTTGAAACTGCCCGCCCGCCGCCCCGCAAAGCAATATGGTTTGATCGTTGCCCACCACCCGGGCGGCCACTTGCATCACGCTTTCGCACAGTACCGGATTGACCTTGCCGGGCATGATCGAGCTGCCGGGTTGCAGGTTGGGAAGTTTGATTTCGTAAAAACCGCAGCGCGGTCCGGAGGCCAGCCAGCGAATATTGTTTGCCACGTTAAACAGCGTGACGGCGATGGTTTTTAATTGGGCGTGACATTCGACCAGTCCGTCGCGCTGGGCGTTGGCCTCGAAATGATTGACCGCCTCGACAAATGGAATGCCGGTCCTGGCTGCAAGCACTTCGCACACGCGGTTGCCGAATTCGGGATGGGTGTTTATGCCCGTGCCCACGGCTGTTCCGCCCACTGGCAGTTCTAAAAGGGCTTCGATGGCCGTTGCCGCCCGGGTGACCGAACGCTCCAACTGCCGGGCGAATCCGCCGATTTCCTGGCCCAGGCTAAGCGGGGTGGCGTCGGCCAGGTGCGTGCGCCCGATTTTCAGGATCTCCCGCCACTGCCGCGATTTTTCGGCCAATACCGAGGCGCAACTGGTCAAGGCGGGCACTAAATCTTCATGAATGGCCAAAGCCGCAGCCACGTGAATGGCGGTGGGGAAAATATCGTTTGTGCTTTGGCCCATGTTTACGTGATCGTTTGGATGGATCGGCTTGACTGGACTGAAGCGGTCGCCGCCGGCAAGTTCGGTTGCCCGATTGGCGATCACCTCGTTGGCGTTCATGTTGCTCGAAGTGCCCGAGCCGGTCTGATAAACGTCGATAGGAAACTGGTCGTCAAAGCGCCCGTCGGCCAGTTCACGGCAGGCGGCCAGCAGTGCTTCGATCTGCTTTTCATTCAATAGATATTTGCCCGAGCCGCCGAGTTTTCCCAAATCGCGATTGGCGATAGCCGCGGCGAATTTCACCAATCCCAGGGCGTGGATGAGTTCCTTGGGCAGGGTTCGGCCGGAAATAGGAAAGTTATCCACCGCCCGCTGGGTGTGTGGGCCGTAATAGGCCGCCGCCGACAAACGGACCTCGCCCATCGAGTCGTGTTCTATGCGAAATTCGGACATGGTGCACCTTAGGGTTCAGGGTTTGGGGGTCGGGGTTCAGGATTTGGAGGTTAGGGTTTTGTCCTAAAGCATCATAATCACAGAATCCAGATTCTCGATTCCCGACTAATTCCAATTCCGCACCCTGAATCCTGAACCCTTTTCACTCCACAATATCCATAGAATCAGATTATTGCAATGTTCCCCATACCCCCCGCATAAGGAGGGATGATATTCGGTTGACAGTTTCTTATTGCGCAACCAGAATTGAATGTTTGGAAAACTAAAGCCTATAGCCTAAAGCCTATCACCTAAAGGAGACTTCCGTGACTGCCCCGTGGATCACTTATCGACCGGAACTGAAGGTATTGGATTGCACAGTGCGTGACGGCGGACTGGTGAACGATCACATGTTCGAGGACGGATTCGTCCGCGCGATATACGACGCCTGCGTGGAGTCGGGCATCGATTACATGGAAATCGGTTACAAGGCCGACAACAAGGTCATCGCTCGCGACAACTTCGGCGCCTGGAAATTCTGCAAAGAGGACGACATCCGCCGCGTTGTGGGCGATAATCCCACCCCGCTGAAACTCACCGCCATGGTCGATGCCGGCAAATCCGACTGGCGCAACGACGTACTCCACAAAAAGGACAGCGTGCTAAGCATGATCCGCGTGGCGTTTTACGCCAACCAGGTTTCCGAGGCCATGGACATGATCAAGGACGCCAAAGATAAAGGCTATGAAGTGTCGGCGAATATGATGGCCGTGACCACGGTTAAGGAACAGGAAATCGACCAGGTGTTGGAAGTGCTGGTCACCTCGCCGGCCGACGTAATCGTGGTCGTCGATAGCTACGGGGCGATGTACGCCGAGCAGGTGGAATTGTTGGTCAAAAAGTATCTGGATTACAGCAAGGCATCGGGCAAACAGGTGGGCATCCACGCCCATAACAACCAGCAGTTGGCCTTCGCCAACAGTATCGAAGCCATCATCCACGGGGCAAATCGCATCGACGCCTCGATGGCCGGCCTGGGCCGCGGGGCGGGCAATTGCCCCATGGAACTGCTCATCGGTTTCCTGCGCAATCCCAAGTTTAAGATCCGGCCCGTGTACAAAGTGATACAAGATCGCCTGCTGCCGCTGAGCCGTCAGGTGGAATGGGGGCCGTACGTCCAATACAACATCACCGGCCAACTTAACGAGCATCCCCGCAGCGCAATCGCCTCGCGCGGCAACGGCGAGCGGCGCGATAACTACATCGACTTCTACGATCGCTTGACCAGCGACATATAAAAAAAAAAGGAGAAAAGGGGTCGGGAGTCTTTAATTGGCCGTTTCGACCCAGTACGACCAGTTGGGCCGCGCCCAATTCCAGGGACACAAACCGATATTGGCATTTTAGGAAGGATTAGGGGATTCTGTGAAGAATGAAAAATGGGTCGGGACCAATCCTGTTCGGCACGAAATTTGCGCCAGGGAATATTTCTTAAATCTTGCCTATTTTAACTTGCGCGCCGCATAGAAGTATGTGATATTTAGGGCATGGCTTGCAAGAGGCGCGAAAAAGTACGCGAAAAAGACATCCAGGGCTTGAAGTATTTCGACAAGCTCCTGCCGCTCTTGGAACGCCTGCACAGCGTGGGCTGCAAACGCGACAAGGCGGGCAATCGAGAACTGCATTACGATCAGTACTGTATGTTGATCTTGCTATTTCTCTTCAATCCCGTGGTTCGTTCGTTGCGGGCCATTCAACAAGCCAGTGAACTGAAAAAAGTGCAACGCAAGCTCGGTTGCAAGCGAGTCTCTCTAGGATCGCTGAGCGAAGCCACGGAGTTTTTCGATCCCGAACGATTGAAGGAGATCATTGCCGAGTTGGGATCGCAGTTGGAGCCTGTCGGTCGCGGTCCGCGACTGAAGGATATCCATGCCACGCTGACGCTGGTGGATGGCACTCTGCTGAATGGTCTGCCGGTGCTGATGCGGGCGGCAACCGACGATCCGCGTGCCGCCAAACACCAGGCGAAGTGGCGGCTATTTCGAAGTCGAGCGTTACGTGCCCACGCAGTTCGAGCTAACCCCAGGCATTAGCCGGGGCGATTCAGACGAGCGGGCCGTTTTGCAGCGCATGATAGAGCCGGGCCACTGTTATGTGAAGGACCGCGGCTACGCCAAATTCATGCTTTTTAATGCAATTCACGCCGCCCAGAGCAATTATGTTTGTCGGCTCCGCGACATCAGCAACCTGCGAATCATCGAAGAACGGACGCTGACGGCGGAAGACGGCGAGGCAGAGGTTTTGCAGGATGCGATCGTGGAATTGGGCGTCACGGCGAAGCCCGCGACACGTCCCGACCATCAGGTGCGTTTGCTGGTCGTACGCTGCACTCCGCACGAAAAACGCGGCAAGACCGGCGGCGGTTCAAGCGGCCCTGCTAGCACGGATACTTTACTGATCGCCACCGACATGCTGGATGCGCCGGCGTGGGTCATCGCCTTGATTTACTGCTATCGCTGGTCGATTGAAATTTTCTTTCGATTCTTCAAACACGTGTTGGGCTGCCGGCACTTGCTGAGCCATGATCCGGTGGGCATCGAAATTCAAACCTACTGCGCGATCATCGCCTGCATGTTGATTAGCCTGTGGACCGGTCGAAAGCCCACGTTGCGGACCTACGAAATGATCTGCTACTACTTTACGGGATTGGCCGACGAGGAGGAATTGCTGGCCCACTTGGCCAAACTGCAAAAATACGATGCCTAGATGCTCCGCATGGCTCTTGCCTCAGCCGTTGCGGCAGTTTACGCTGCGCGCTGATCGCCCCTTTTACGGACCATACGCTAGTTGTAAAAGCTCTTCCCAGATCGACCAATACCAACACATCGCCGTACTTGTAGTCCAACTTCTTAAAATAGCAATAATCGTGCCGAACAGGATTGTGGTTGTCCCCTTTCATTTAGTTGTGTTCAAGGAATTTCGCAATCCCATCGACGTTGGTTCAAAGGCTATGATGGGGTTCCGGGCAACTAATCTCATCTATGATATTATACCTTATTAGGAAAAGGGGCTATTTCTTGCAGTGGCGTGCGGGCGCCACGACCAATCGGACCATGCCGTGCGTGGTGCCCGTCGGTGCACGGCTCGGGCAATTGATAGGCTATAGGGGGGAAGGAGGAAGGGGGGACGTAGCCCGACTGGAATTCCGCCCACCACCTCCGCCGCGTTTTTCACGTCAACCGCCCACTTTATTGCTCCGTGTTCTTCGTGCCCTCTGTGGTAGTTCCTTCTGTCCTCCAGCCTCCGGTCTCCAGCCTTTCTTGTGCCACCTCTGGGCATAGCCTAGCCAACAATTGCCCTTTTTCATGACAAATCATTTCATCCAAAAACCAGGATAAATGCCCAAAAATACCAAAAATGGTCGAATACGACTTTTCCCGCGCGCAACTTTTTTCTAGTGTGTTTGCCCCCATCACTCTTCGCATCTCCTATTAACATAACGACTTGCTTCCAGCCCCCTATGTGGCTTTTCTGAAAAGTCTAATTCTGACTTTTCAGAAATAATTCATTTCCAAAAATCGCTTGTGGAAAAATTCCAACTGCTTATCCCGCAATACATTTGCGCGCACCGCAACCGCAATCTTTTCACTGATATTTTTTAAGCACTCCAATGCCTAAAAAAGCGGCACCATAACCCCTTATT
>JBEKGL010000305.1:0-5288 GCA_050012815.1 Thermoguttaceae bacterium | reverse complement strand
CGAGAATCTTCTCGTCGATGGCCAGAATTGCAATCTCGCATCCGCCGCAGGAAGCGGCCCAGTATATTGCCAGTTTGCCCTTGGTTTTGGCGGCTGTCGCACTCATGATTTCACCTCCATCGCCTCTTCATGTTCGTGGATGATCGCCTTAAGCGCTTCCAGGCGTTGGCCGTTTTCGGCCCAGTTGGCCGGCCAGTTCAATGGGCCGAGTTTGCGGATGTCCTCGACCAGCTTGTCGATTTGTTCGGCCAGAAATTGGCCCTCGGCGGCCGAGGCCCAGACCAAACGCACCCGATCCGGCTCCACGCCCAGGGCATCCAGCGTGTGCTTGAGCATCTGGTAGCGCCGCATGGCTTTATAATTCTGTTCGATGTAATGGCACTCGCCCGGATGGCAGCCGGCGATCATCACGCCGTCCGCGCCGAGGGCCAGGGCCTTTAGCACGAACGTGGGATCGACCCGTCCGGAGCACATCACGCGGATGATGCGGACGTTGGTGTCGTATTTGATCCGCGCGGTGCCGGCCAGGTCGGCCGCCCGATACGAGCACCAGTTGCAAAAGAATCCCACGATTTTGGGTTCGAATTGTGTGTCGGACATTTTTGAGGGTTCAGGGTTCAGAGGTCAGGGTTCAGGATTCTGAGGATATGTTTAGCCGCGACCGGGCACCATGCGTAGCATGGTCGGGGAGCGAGTATAATCGCGAAACTGCAAGCGGTTTAATTGTTAAATTCATAATTCATCATTCAACATTCACCATTTGTTTGGCGTCCCATAGGATGCCGTCGATCTCGGCGAAAATCTGTTGGTTATTAAAGTGAGCCCCGGTAATGACGCCGGCGGGGCAGGCGGCCACACAGGTGCCGCAGCCCTTGCACAAGGCGGTGATCACGCGGCTGACTTTTTTGGCTTCGTCGAATTCGATGGCGTTGTACGGGCACATGTTGTTGCATATACGGCAGCCGGAGCAATCGTCTTCGTTGATCGAGGCCACGATGGGTTCGATCATCACGATGCCCTTTGTTATCATGCCAGAGATGCGCGCGGCCGCGGCCGCGCCCTGGGCCACCGAGGCGGGGATGTCCTTGGGACCTTGGCACGCGCCGGCCACGAATATGCCGTCGGTCATGGTGGCCACCGGATCGAGTTTTGGATGCCGTTCGGTGAACCAGCCCTTCATGCTGCAGGAAATGCCGCACTTGAGGCCTAGTTCCTTGGCGTCGGCCTGCGGTTCCAAGGCGCCCATGAGGATCACCATGTCGAAGGGCAATCGCCGCTGCTTTCCCATCAGCGTATCTTCGAACTGCACAATGAGTTTGCCCGCCTCGGAGGGATTCCGAGCGGCGTCGGTCACTTCGGCCACCTTTCCGCGGACAAAGTGCATGCCTTCGATCAACAGCCGTTGATAAAATTCCTCATAATCCTTCTGGTTCGGCCGCATGTCGATGTAGAAGGAATACACCTGGGCATTGGTTTTTTCCAGGACCAGGTGGCCGAACTTCAGCGCGGCCATGCAACACACCGCCGAGCAATGCTCGTTATAGTTTACGTCCCGGCTGCCCACGCAGTGGACGATCGCCACCGATTGCGGCTCGGTCTTGCCGTCGCGGAGCACGATTTTTCCGTTGGTCGGCCCGGCGGCATTGCACAAGCGCTCGAATTCCATGTTCGAATAAACGTTGGCCAGGCGGCCGTAGCCGTATTGCGGAATCCGCTTGCAGTCGAACAATTTCCAGCCGGTTGCCAGAACGATGTTGCCCACGTCAAGCTCGACGATCTCGTCTTTCTGATCGTAATCGATCGCGGCGGTCGGGCAGACCTTCGAGCAGACCTGGCACTTGCCACGTGTAAACCAGGTGCAGTTTTCCGTGTCGATGACCGGGATCCGCGGCACGGCTTGTGGAAAGGGGGTGTAAATAGCCTTGCGATAGCCCATGCCAACCTCGAAAACGTTGTCGATGATCTTTCGCGGGCATTTTTCCACGCAGATGCCGCAGCCCGTGCATTTCACCGGGTCAACATAGCGGGCCTTTTTGCGAATTTTGACTTTGAAATTGCCCACCGATCCGCTTACCTCTTCCAACTCGGAATAAGTAAGCAAAGTCACGTCCTCGTGCTGGCCGACTTCCGACATCTTCGGCGTGAGGATGCAGGCGGAGCAATCCAAGGTTGGAAAAGTTTTGTCGAATTGAGCCATGTGTCCGCCGATCGACGGCTCGCGCTCGACCAGGTAGACCGGATAGCCGGCGTCGGCCAGTTCGAGGGTGGCCTGCAAACCGGCGATGCCCCCGCCGATGACCAGCGTGGCCTTGTTCACCTTGACGGACATTTTTTCCAGGGGCTGCTGATACTTCACCCGTTCGGCGGCGGCGGCCACCAGGGCCTTGACCTTTTCGGTGCCCGCCTCCTTGCTCTTTGTGACCCAGGAAACGTGCTCGCGCACGTTGGCCATCTCGAATAAATAAGGGTTCAGACCGGCGTTCTGGCAGGCGCGGCGGAAGGTTTTTTCGTGCAGGTGGGGAGAACATGCCGCTACAACAACGCGCGTAAGACCCTCTTTCTTTATGTCGTCCTCGATCATCTGCTGACCGAGCGACGAACACATGAACTTGTAATCGCGCGATACGACGACGTCCTTGATGTTCTTGCCGGCCCAGCGGGCGACCTCTTCCACGTCGACCATGCCGGCGATGTTGCTTCCGCAATGACAAATATAAACGCCGATCTTCTCGGCCATGGTTGTTTCTCCGTGTAAAAGCTATTAGCAATCAGCTATCAGTAGTCAGTTTACAGTTATCAGTTTTCAGTTTAAACGTCCACCGTCCACCGTCCACAACCCACTGCCCACTGCCCACTACACAGCCGCGGCGGGTTTGCCGTTTAGTTTTGCCTTGAGCACCGGCGAGGCGGCGACGATTTCCTTGCCGAAGCCCAGCGTTTTGGGGTCGATGCCGAAGGCCACGCCCAACAACTGGGTGAAGAATATAATCGGCATCTTGAAATGCAGTTTAAAATATCCGTTTACCCGGCTTTGATAGGCGTCCAGGTTCAACTGGCACATGGGGCACATGCACAGGATCATGTCGGCCTCGTACTCGACCGCGCTTTGCAGCAGGCGGCGGATCAGTTCGAAGGCTTGCGGCTCGCTGATTTGCGTCATGTGTCCGCCGCAGCAATGGGCCTTTACCGGGTAGTCGACCACCTCGGCCCCCAGCCACTTGAACAGTTCGTCCATTTTCATGGGGTATTCGGTGTTGTCCACGCCCTTGATGGGCCGGACCACCTGGCAGCCGTAATACGGGGCGATCCTAAGCCCGGTAAGCGGTTTGACGACCTTGTCGCGGATGGCTGTTTCGCCGATGTCGGTGTGTATTACGTCCAGGATGTGCCGCACCCGCACCCGGCCGGGCTTGTACTTCAACCCGCCGGCGGCCAAGGCCTGGTTGATCTTTGCGTTCATGTCCGCGTGTTCGCTCATCAGATTATCGACCTTGGCAAGGTTCAGATAGCAAGCGGCGCAGGGCGCAATGAGCTGGTCGAACTGCGGATCGACAAGCGCCAAATTTCTGGCAATGACCGAACAGGCGGTCAACTCGTCTTGGGAAAAATACTCGGTGGCGCCACAGCAGTTCCAATCGTCAAGTTCCACCAGTTTGATACCCAATAAATCGGCGACCGCGCGGACCGAAACGTCGTAGGCGGCGCTGCTGCACTCCAGCGAACAACCGGGATAATACGCGTATTTCATTGTAGTGGAGAGTGGTTAGTGGTTAGTGGCGAGTGGTTTTCAGTTGTCGGTTTACAGTTTACAGTTTTCAGCGGATTGTGCGAAACCGCAAGCGGTTTCATTAATTCATCATTCATCATTCAACATTCATCATTTCTTCGCCCCTAATTCCCTGGCCTTCTTGATGATGGCCTGTAGTTGTTCGAGTTTTTTGATTTTCGTGGGGGTAAGGGCCATACGACCGCGGGTGAACATCGAAAGACCCATCGGTCCCATCTTGAGCATGGCCAGGGGCTTGTTGAACAAATAGAATCGGCTGGCTAGTCCGAATTCGAAGCTCCGCCCGTATTTGTCCAATAGATCGGTGAAAGTTTTGGCCAGGGCCGGGGCGTCGGTGTCCTTGGCCATGTCCTCGGCGATGGAAATCCGCTTCAGGCTGTAGATAATATCCGTTATGGGGATGTTTTGCGGGCAGCGGGTAGTGCAAAAATAACACGACACGCAGGCCCACATGGTATTGGCGGCAAGCACGGCTTCGCGCTGGTCGGCGTTGATAAGCGCGAACAGCATCCGGGGCGTGTACTGCATATCGGCTCCGCTCGGACACGACCCGCCGCAACTGCCGCATTGTAGGCAGTGCAACAATCGTTCTCCGCCGGGCGTGGCCTCGATGACCTGTGCCAGAAATGAACCTTCTTTGACGGCCGTAGCGTGTGCCATTACTTTTCTCCACCGCATGTATACAGATTAAAATATGCCGAAATATAAAAGGTATACAAATCGGCCCTGTGTATATTACGTATATTACCAGGTTAAGCTATTTAAACAAGAACCAAGTTGAATTGGATTTTCCATAGCAATCTTAATGCCCCCAATCCATATCATCAAAGAAACTAAGACAAAAATCAATGGGATAGCAGATTTAAAGACAAAATGTTGAGACATTATTTCTATATAATCATTTGAAAATCCCACGGAATTCCGCCACGACTCACGGAAATCCGTAAAAAATCATTTTCGTGGACCAGGAACCTTAATTATATAATAGTCACATTATTATTCATAAATTCACACTAGCCCGAAGCGCAAGCGAGGGGCTGCAAATGGTTTACCCTCGCTTGCGCTTCGAGCTAGTGTTCTGCACCCTGTGTCAGAAATCCCAAGCCATGAATGATCTGGGCTGGGCGGATTGTTGATAAAACGGCATCTCAAGAAAATAGAAACGCCCGGTCAGCCGTGCCGGGCGTTCCTTTCTCGTCGTAGCAGCTTCGGTGTGCCGAAGAGGTTGTATGTGCGGTTAACTAACCGCTGGTCGGCTACTTCTTCTTCTTGGCAACCTTTTTCTTGGGAGCCTTCTTGGCTACCTTTTTCGCCGGCTTCTTTGCAACCTTCTTCTTCGCAACCTTTTTCTTGGCCACCTCACGTCCTCCTAATGCGTACCGGACGATTGCCTTGTCGCCCCCAGGCTGGGGCCGAAGAACGACCGGCTCATCGCCACAGAAACAAGACAACGAACTTCATCGACATCCTGTCCGCGATGCTCCGAGCATCGAAACAAGCC
>JBEKGL010000304.1:0-5293 GCA_050012815.1 Thermoguttaceae bacterium | reverse complement strand
GTGCTTTCGACGAGCAATTTGCCGTTGCGATCGACGCACAGCCAGGCCCAACCGCTGCCGAACCGGCCAATGGCGGCTTTTGTCAGCTCTTCGCTTAACTTGGCGAAACCGCCGAGTTCGGTATTGACGGCCTTGGCCAATTTGCCTTTTGGTTCGCCGCCGCCTTTGCCGGACATGATAGTCCAGTAAAGGCAATGATTGGCGTGACCGCCGCCCATGTTGCGAACCGCGGTGCGGATATCCTCGGGCAAAGTGTTAAGGGCGATTAACAGTTCCTCCACGGTGGGATTGCCGATGTCCCGTCCTTCGAGGGCCTTGTTAAGCCCTGCCACGTAAGCGGCATGATGCTTATCGTGGTGGATTTCCATGGTCTTGGCGTCGATGTGCGGTTCCAAGGCATCGTAAGGATATGGCAAAGGCGGAAGTGTGTACTGCATGATTTTTCTCCGTTTTTCCACGTTAAGGAATATATAACAGACTTGCTTTTGATTATTATAGTGCCGGCCGCGTGCCGGACAAGTCATTATATACCAGGGAGAATGTCATCCAAGACCATTTGCTTTTGAGAGATCGTGTGGCTGGGGGAGTTGATTTTACGGCCCCGGGCCAGGATTGCCTCACTTTTTTCCCAGCCAGGGCACAAGTATGCGTCGCACGCGGACCCATACTCTTTCCGGCGAAGGTGGATCTTCTTCGCCGGCCATCAAATAAGCGCAGAAACTGGCAAGCAGTTCGTTCGCCTTGCGGATAATGTCGTTGCGGCGGCGGTTTCGAGCAATCTGCGGCATGACGACGGCGCGGATTTTCGTTCGCACCAAGGGGGTTTCACAATGGGCATTGTCGTTTTTTTCCGAACGTTCCTCTTCGATAAATAAATCGATCATGAAAGTGACCGGTCGGTCGGCCGTGCGCCGCAGACGATTGGAGCGTTGCTCTTCGATTTCCAGGCAGATATGATTGCCTTCGACGTAATTTATTTTAGCGTTATGGTCGGCCACGAAGCCGCGGAGCTTTTCCACGGCCATTTTAATGGGCACCGCGGTGACAAATTTTCTTTCCAGTAATTGTTCATTTGCATCCGCCGCGCGCCGCCGGGGTTTTGATTTTTTTTGCTTATGTTTTACCGGCAAGCCCGCGCCTAGTTGCACCACGCAATTCCTGCCCTTGGCTTTGGCTTGGAAAAGGGCCCGATCGGCTCGGCGGAGCATGGTTTCGGGCGTATCGCCGGGCTGAATTTCGGTTACGCCAAAACTGGCCGTGACCTGGCGGCTTCCCATTTTAAGTTGAGGCATGTGGCACAAGTTCAGGCGAATTTGTTCGGTGCGGCGGGCAGCGGTGGCATTATCGCAATCGGTGCATAAGACCACGAACTCTTCGCCGCCGTAGCGGGCCACCAGATCGCCGGGCCGGCAAGAACTCTTCAGTAAGGCGGCCAGGCACTTGATGGCTTCGTCGCCCGCCTGATGTCCGAAGGTGTCGTTGACCTGTTTGAATCGATCCAGGTCGCAGATAATCAAGCTGCAAGGGATCTGCCTTTGTTGATGGACTTCGACGAACATTTCATGCACGCGGTCGAATTCCGCGCGGTTGGCCACTTGGGTCATGGGATCCTTGGTGGCTTTATCGTACAAATTCATGCACCGCCGTTCCAATGTGGTTTCGGAGGATGCATCGTGGAACATCAGTATGCCGCCGACCATAATTCCGTCGTCGCCGGTGACGGGGATGACGTGCGTGTCGACGGCGATGGGCCGGCCCATGCGGGCGACAATCGTCAATCGCCTTAACGACTGCACTCCCGATTTCAGTACGGATTTCACCGGACAATCCGCATCGTCGATCGATTCGCCCTTTTCGTCGCTCATTTTCAACAGCGCCGGATGCCAAAGCTGGCCGCATATACTGTCGGCGGCGATTCCCGTCAGCCGCTCGGCGCCGCGATTCCAAAACATGATCCGTCCGGCGGCATCGATGAACGTCACCGCGTCGGCCATGTTTTTCAGTAATTTCGTCTCAAATGAATATTCATTTTTCGCGCCGCGCAGCGGAGAAGGCACGGTGTTCAACGACCAGTAGGAATTCACCAATTCGGAATCCAGCTCGTGAAGCCATCGCTGGGCCGTTCTTTGATGCCAGGCCGTGTGGTTATCGCGGTGATACTCGGCGAAGAGCCGGACCAGTTCGGGATCGAATTGCGTGCCGGCGCACTCGAATAACTCGGCCATGGCGGATTCGTGCGAACGGGCGGGGCGATAAACGTGATCGGTGGTCATGGCGTCGAAGGCCTCGGCAATGGCGATCATACGCGCGCCTAAAGGGATGTCCGCCCCGCCATGCGAAAAACCTTTCCGGCTGCCGTCGTACCAGGCCGGCACGTTTTCCACGATCGCCAACACCTCCTCGGAAGTGCAGCAATGTTTGAGGATTGCAAGGCTGTTCTTTCGCGCGTCCAACATCAAGGCCATCTCGTCTTCCTCGAGGTTGCGCGGCTTCAGCAGGATTTGATCCGGCGCGCCGATCACGCCCAGATCGTGCAACAAGGCGGCGATTTCAATGGCGTCGCGGCGCGATTCTCCCAATCCCATCTTCTCCGCCCAGGAAGAACACGTAAGGGCTACGCGCAAGGAGTGTCCGGCCGTGGCGGCATGTTTGCATTGCAGGGCGGCGAACAGGCTGCTGGCGATTCCCAGCCGCACCTGGATCAGTTGATTGTCGGCCGGCTTGCCGAGGACCGGCGGCAACGCGTAATTCGCCGCGGTAATAACCTCCAGCTCGCGCAACAGGCCGTTGAGGTCGGTTAACCATTGGTCAACTTGCCCGGCATCGCCGGCCTGCTTAGGCGCAGCGGCGACGTTCAACGCCGCATCGGCGTTGACTTGTGTTTCAGGATCAGATTTGTTTGTCATGGCTGCCGAATTCCCTGTATCTATAAAACCTAGGTCACAACAGGAGTTAGGTCAAAATTCGGCAGACCGATTAACGACAAAATCACCCAGTTACGGCCGTCTCGCCCGGACGATGTTGAATAAGTGCAACAATGCTGCAAAATAAACACATTTCCGCCTAAAAAAGAGGGCATAAACCGGGGGAATATACGCGGAATATAGGTTTTTTCCACATCACCCCACCTCTTGTGCAAATAAAATCAATATTGTCAAATTCCTAGCATGGCCTGACGGCCGTAATCAAAAAGTTCATGGCAGATGGTTATCAGTTATCAGTTTTCAGTTATCAGTTTTCAGTTATCAGTTTTCAGTTTTCAGTTAAGCGTACAAGTACGAGGTAAAGTGGCGAATTGAGCGAGTGGTCATGGTTGTTCAATTTGCAATGAAAAAAACATACGCGCAAAATGTGCTCAAACAACAACACAAAAACACTAACCCCCAATCCCTTTGTTTCCCGTGCGTTTGATTTCTTACAACACTCCCGAAGGTCCGCGCGTGGCGGGCATGCGCGACAATCAATTCATCGATCTAAACCATGCCGACCCCGGCGTACCCGCCTGCATTAAAGCCTTGTTGGCCCAAGGCCCCGACGGCATCCGCCGGGCAGAGGCGGCCTTGGCCGGGGGCAAGCCGATTCCACTCGATGGATTACGGCCGGCTCCCCCCATCCCGCATCCGGAAAAAATAATTTGCGTCGGACTGAACTACGCCGATCACGCCAGGGAAACCGGTGCAAAATCTCCGAGCGAACCGATCTTGTTCTGCAAATTCTCTTCGGCAGTTTGCGGCCATCGGCAGCCCGTCGTACTGCCCCGCCTCAGTCAGGAAGTCGATTTTGAAGCGGAGTTAGTCGTGGTCATCGGACAAGGCGGCAGGCATATTCCCAGGCAGGAAGCAATGCGCCACGTGGGGGGGTATTGCTGCGGCAACGACGTCTCCGCCCGCGACTGGCAAATACAAAAGCCCGGCGGTCAATGGTTGCTGGGCAAGTCGTTCGACACGTTTGCGGTTTTTGGGCCCGCCATATTCACCGCCGATGAAATCCCCCAACCGCAAAATCTAAAAATTCAACTCCGACTGAACGGCCAGGTAATGCAGGATTCCAGCACCGCGGAGTTGATCTTTCCAGTCGATTATCTGGTTTCATACATTTCGGATATCTGCACACTGGCCCCCGGAGATTTGATTTTTACCGGCACGCCGCCGGGCGTGGGATTCGCCCGCAAGCCGCCGGTGTTCCTAAAACCGGGCGACGTGGTCGAGGTGGAAATTGAAAAACTCGGCGTTCTACAAAACCCGGTTGTTGCCGAGCAATAATCAATACGCACAAATAAGTAAATATGCGTATTCTGAGTTGTCCGGGAGGTTGGCGCAGAACTTGATGGACCCGCAAGCATCTAATTGTCGATGAAAAGATATGCGGGATTATTTTACTGTAATAACATGCGATTCCATTTTAATCTCCGCGTCATCATTTTTTTTGCGTGCTGAAAACTTAGGTGAATTACAACCGTGTCGTTGTCTTCTGGTCAACTTCGAAGTAGCGTCCATCGCAACAATCGCCGCCGACGGTTGCTGACCGAAGATACTTATAACGGTGGCGCCACGCCCATTTCGCCGGTTTCGTCCGGCGAGGCTCCAGTGGCGAATCAATCGGATCATTACGGAGACGCTTTTTTCATGGACGAAAAAATGCGCCTGATCGATCTGGTTCCACGGCGATTGACAATACTCGCCTTGTGGTTGGCCGGCGGTCTGGCAGTTATTACCGGCCTGGGAGTTTTGCACGCCTGGCAGTCCGGACTTTCGGCGACGATCCCAGGCTGGCAATTCGCCGCGTTAGATCTGACGCAAAGGGGATGCTTGGGCAGTTGGTTTTCCAGTCTGCTGTTATTGGCGGCGTCAACGGCGGCCGTGTTGGGGTATACCATCCGCCGGCACAGGACCGACGATTATCGCGGCCGGTATCGGATTTGGCTTTGGGCCGCCTTATGCTGTTTTTTATCGGCCGCCGATGTTGCCGCTAATCTGCATGAAGGCCTCAAGCAGATAATGATTTACCTGACGAAAACCAATATTTGGGGCGATGGAACCCTGTGGTGGATCATGCCATATATTTTGGTATTCGGGGTTTTGGGATCGCGCCTTGTGCTGGACATGCGGTCGTGCCGGCTTGGAATTACGACTTTTTTATTGGCCGCGGCCGGTTATCTCGTTGCGGCGGGCATGGAACTCGGTTTGGCTTCCATCGGCGATGCCTTCCAGGCGGTAATGATCAAGACCCAAGCGGCGATGTTCGGCCATTTGATGCTGCTAATGTCGATGGCCCTAAACGCCCGATATGTCAT
>JBEKGL010000303.1:0-5301 GCA_050012815.1 Thermoguttaceae bacterium | reverse complement strand
GGTACCGGTTCGCTGCCCAGGGCGTTTAGGACCGTTCCGCCGGCGGTAAAGCAATAGGTGATCCAGTCTTCCTTGCCGTACTTTTCCAAGGCCGTGCCGCCTTCGCCGCCGCCTACGTAGACCTTGATGCCTGCGTCTTTCATCCGTTTTAGTTGGGCGACGAATTTTTTCGTGCCTTCCTCAAATCGCGGATCCTCAAACATGCCGAACACGCCGTTATGGAATACCACGGCTGGGGGCGAATCGTTTTTGTGCGCCGCGATAAACTCGCCGACCTTCTTTTCATAAGCGGCGCTGGAGGCCGGCCCCACGTCGAACTGCTGGTTGCCCGCCCCGACCGTATCGGATACCCGCCCGTCTTGAAGGACAAAATCCACCGGCATGACGAATTCAATCCCCTTTTTCCGACCTTCGGAGACCATTTTTTTGGCCTGCTCGATGCGATCGCGGGGAATGAAATAAGGTTTGTCCTTGTGCGCCGGATCCTCGGACAAACCAAGGTTGAACTGTTTGCCGTCGATTTCCGCCGCCGCCTTTTTCAAGGCCATGGCCAGCGATCCGGCCGTGATTACCGTGCGAATCTTGCCCCGGGCGATCATGGCTTCCAGGTCGTCGAGCTTGTCGATCTTCAGGCCGCTGAAAATGACCATCTGCGCGGCCAGGCAATCGCTCAATGGGCCGGTGAACTGATCGCCTTCATACTTGCCAAGCGCCACCTTTTCCATCGCCGCCGGCACCACTACGCTGGAAGAATCCAGACTGCCGGCCGAAAACGCCTCGTGAATGTAAACCTTGGCCACCTTGTCGGCGAACTCGTTGGCCAGTTTGGCGAGTTTGTCGGCCAGTTTTGGCAGGTCGTCGGGCTTGGCCTTCCACAGCACGCGCTCCACGTCGTACTTCCGCGTGTTTTGCAGAACGATGATACTGCCGGGATCGCTTTGGGCAATGGTTTTCGCCGCCTCGTCCTTGATGGTCGTGGTGGCCGGATCGAGCCAATCTTCGATAAACGTCACCTTGCAGCCCATGATCTCTCCGATTCGGGCGGCCACTTTGTTCAAGGATTTTTCCGGTTCCCGCCCGATATGACCGAAAATCACGGTCTTCCAGCCTTTGTCGCGGCAGAATTGCAGTGTGTCTTTCATCGAGCGTAGCCGGATATCGCCATCGCCAATTTTGGCGCCCGGCTTGGCATCCACGTCGCCGCGGATCAAAACCGGCGTTCCGCTAGGCAATTTGCCAAAACATTCCATCCGCGGAATGGCCTTGAGATATTGTTCCAAAGCCAATTTTGGGCAACTCGGATCGGCCCCCAAAAGTTTACGGCACCAGGAAACCATTGCATTAGGCGTAACTGACATGGGATTTCTCCTTTTTTTGCTGAAATATTGGTTTTATGCCCATTATTTTTATACAGAATCCGACAGAATAACAAAATCCCCGGCAGCGACCAGGGGGGTGGTTTCTAAAGAATATCTGGAACAGATAGATTGCGGCAGATTTTTTGGGCCAGTTTATTGCTTATTTCAACATGACGGGAATTGCCTCTATATGGCCCGTTAGGGGATTAGTCCATAATGTAATGAGATCGGCCTTCGCGTTTGAGGTAACATCCGTACCGCCGCAGGTGTTTCAAGAGAGCGTTTCGTTTCATGAAACAGAAATAGATAAAGTCTCTTTAATGGCGTCAACCGGAACGCCGCGGAGTCCTTCTTCACGGCGGTCTATCAAAATCAAGGAGATTGCGTCCGCCAGGTTTTGTAAACACTCTTCTTTGGTCTTTCCCTGGCCGTTGGCGCCGGGAATTTCCGGGCAATAAGCAATGTACCATTCCTCATCACGTTCGATAATGGCGGTAAATTCGTTGTGCATTAGTGGTTACCCCAAAAGGATCTATTATTATTTACTTTATTGTAAGCCATGCACTGAAGAATGTCCAACCAACCATGACCAATAGTTACGGGCTTACAGATGGTTAGATTATTCGGGGAATTATGTTCCCTCGCCGGAGCGAACCGGTGCGGAATGGCGCTATTTCGCTATCTTGATGCGATACTCATAGTTAGCCCGCATGTCCAAGTCTCCGTCGGCCAGCAGCACGGCGGTATTGCCTTCCACATGATATGAGAATGGCTTGCCGGTCATGGGATTCGGTGGAATGGGCACTTCCTTGATATCATCCAAGCTGCCGGGCAATTTGCCATCGTGTGAATAGGCATACAGACGGATTGCTTCGATACACCGCAAGCTCTCGAATGCTTTCTCGGTTCGTGCCTGGGCACGGGCAGTTACTCCATACGCGGGGAGGAACTGCAATAAAGGATTTTGCCCATACTTCTTGAGTAAATCACTGTAATGCTCGCGCAAATTACCTGGCCATTGTGAATAATTTATGCCCATCCACTTCGTGTCGTCATCGTGCATTTCCTCCCATATTTCAGCGCCATAGAGAAGCGCTACGTGGGCGGGCGCCATGGATTGGATTTCCTTTTCAGGCCAACCCAGTTTTATTAGATAGTCCCGGGCTATAGGATAGTTCTTTTCGAGCATCTTCTTGGCGTCGACTTTCTCACTCTTCGCTGTTTTTTGACCTTTCAAATGGGATAGTTCACCCATTATATAATTGGCTTTATCTACGGTCTCTTCCGCTAATTTCTGCCATTGTTCGGGCGAGTGATGGCCTTTTTTAGCCTCTTGAAACGCAGGAATTTGTTGTTTCATTGCTAATTCTTCCCATTCAATCGCATTCTGTGGATTTAGAAAAGGATGCGGCAAATTGGAAAGCGACCAATAGAGGTTCGGAGCATCTTTTAATTGTGTCAGATCGAGTAATTGGTCTCTCATCATACCGGCTATGGATAATCCCACTAAATAACTTACTAATGGCTCTTTTGCTTTTCCAATATGTTGCGAAAGAGCAAAACCCATTTGCAGTGTTTTTAAGGCATCTTCCGGTTTTCCTTCGGCCAACGACAATCTGGCCTTCATGGCGATAATTCTTCCCAAACTTCTGGCACATTGCATGTTATAAAGATTAATATCCCAAGGATTATACATCTCGCGTATCGGCGTCTCCCATTCGCATTCCATACGGCGGGAAGCTATTTCGGCATATTCCAACCACCAGGGTTGCACATCGTTTAATATTTTGCGGACATCATCCTTGGGGAGTTCATCCAGCGGCGTATCCAGCCACAAGGAAAGTTTGTCGGCGTTTGTAAAGAACTTTTCCCGCTCCTTCTCATCTTTCAAATCCTTCGACAGGCCATCCTTTATACCGTCCTCCCAAGCAATTTGCATGAAAACCGTATCATATAGAGGTGCGGCGTTGCCCGGGGTTTGATCAACAAGGCGCGGAAGCAAATGATATTTCATGGCCGGTCGGGGTATCGGCGCGGGATAAATCGTAAGATTGACAACTTTTAAATCGGGCCTATTATCCGGCTTACTCTGTTCCGCAATATCCGCCGCATTGATCGTTGTACGGCCAAGTACAAAACAAAGGGAAATTAAAAACGCGAAATGAAGTGAACATTTCATAACAAATCTCCTTTTCATTAAATTCTGGAGTTTTTTAAATTACAGATATAATGCCCCCTCTCCCTTTGGGAGAGGGAAGGTTTATATGGAACGCCTAAAACATTTTCCACTCGTCCTGCATTATCACTTCGCGTCGAGGGTATTTTTCCGGTCCAATCGGGATCCACAACGGGCCGGGCAACGCCTCGACGCCTTTTTCGGCGATTAGCAGGTTTAATGACAACAAATCCATCGGTATGTTATCGCGTCCGGACGACGGACGCGGCCGAGGGCGATTCACTGCGGGTGTTTCTTTCCGCGCGTGTTCGTACCAAAGAGTCCGTGGAGTGTTTTCCGCGGTTTGTATTTGATTTGATTTGGCATAGGCCGCTTCTTTTTCGCCTTTTGCCGTTCCGCGCAGGAACAACATGCTGCTGGACATAATCGCCAAGAGCAACGCGGCGGCGGTCGTGCAAGGCCATATCCACTGGGTTTTCAAGCGTTGAGTCGGCGGAAAATTTACATTTGCCGAGACCCGGCCGGCCAGGAACATCACCCGGTCGCGATCCGCGCCCGAGGCCGCCGGCTTTAGCGATGCCAGGGCGGCTTCGACGGCCGAGAGTTCTTCATTTAATCTTTTTTCTGACATGATATACTCAATTTCCGCCTTATAGCGTCAAGCGCCGATTCGTAACGGCGATGGGCGGTGCTATCGGTGGCGCCGATCAACTCGCCGATTTGTTGAAAAGTCAACCCGCCCCATATTCTGGCGACCACGACTTCGCGTTCGAGTTGGGGAAGGTCTTTTAAAATCACGACGGCTGCGGCGGCATCGATTGCGTCGCCGGGCGTGGACTCGAACCAGGCCCCTCGTCGCCCGGCCGCTTGCAATTCGTGCGATTTGTGCCGCCGGACGGCCCTGGACGCGCTGATCGCCTTATTGCGAACCACGCGATACAGCCAAGGCAAAATCTGTTCCGTGGGCACGGCCGATTGCCGGGCAAGTTCCACAAAGGCCTCTTGGACCGCGTCTTCAGGGCAGTTGCACAATTGCCGGGCGTATAATTCCAGACTGTCGGCGTGCCGATCCAGCAGCCGGCCCAGCAGTTCAGACCCTATCGGCCCAGTCAAGTTGCCATTGTTGCCGTCCACAATATGAAAACGCCCGCCAAAAGGGTTTATCCCGGGAAAATATGAAAATCCCTTGCCTAGTCATGTGGGGTATAAAATGATATTTTATAGCATTTGTCGAAGTTAATATGCTCCGGGAACGTGTAAAATCGAGGTTATCATGCCCTGGTTCAGCGAAAAATCCGATCGCATCAGTCCAAAACGCATGGAGCAGTTGATCGATCGCACGGCCGATGAGGCCAAAGGGCGGTTGTGCAAACAGCCCCGCCGGGTATTGCTTTTGCCGCCCGATATTACCAGGGCACATTCAGGGGCCGGGCGGATGACGGAAATTTTATATAATCTTTTCGCCAAACAGGCCGAAGTGCACGTGATACCCACGCTCGGCCAACACGTGCCGCACACGGTCGATGAAAATCGGCGGATGTTCGGCTCGATACCCGAGGGGCGGATCCACGCCCACGATTGGCGGGCGGGCTGCGTGAACGTGGGCACGGTGCCGGCTGATTTCGTAAAAGAAGTCACCAAGGGCACGGCCGATTGGCCCATGCCCATTGTTCTGAACCGAATGTTGATGGAGGAGTCTTGGGATTTGATCATACACGTCGGGCACGTCGTGCCGCACGAGGTGCTGGGATTCGCCAATCACAATAA
>JBEKGL010000302.1:0-5309 GCA_050012815.1 Thermoguttaceae bacterium | reverse complement strand
AATCGTAAGCGTTAAATCCCCCGGATAACTGCTCTCGCAACCGGGCGGTCTGACGCCGGTCGTCGCGAGTCAAGGCTTCCACGTCGCGAAAACTTCGGCTGCCGGGCAAAAGATCAAGACCCGGCACGTCGCTTTGGCATACACCCTGACGCAACGGCGCACAGGCAACCAGCGGATGACTGCTCGTAGGTTGCCGGCCTAATCCGCTTGTGGCGTTGCACTGCGGATCAAGATCGACCAACAAGGTCCGCGATCCGGCCTTGGCCAGCGCAGCCGCCAGGTTTACGGCAGTCGTGGTCTTGCCCACGCCGCCTTTCTGATTGGCCACGGAAAATATCCGAACCACAGCCGGCCTCCTTGCCTATCCGCCCGCTCCTAAACAGGCCTACACGCTCCCCTGCGGGTCGCGGCTAAACATCCGTCCGCTCCCCGGCACCGGGCACAAGTGCCCGGGCTAAACTCAAACTCCACCTCTCTCCCACCGGGAGAAAAAAGCTTATCCCCTCTCCCTCCGGGAGAGGGTAGGGTGAGGGCGCAATCTTGTTGCGGCAGATTGTAACCATGTAACACAATCCAAGGAAATGCCAGTTTAGGGGCGGAAAAGTGGACAGTGGGCGGTGGACAGTGGACGGTGAGTGAGCCGTAGGCAAGCGAGCCCCGAGACGGCAGTGCGGGACCGTAGGATAACGGTAGAACAAAAAAATGTGAAAAATCCGCTTGACTAGACCGATCTAACTGGTATATTGATCTATACCAGTAGATCAGTGAGATGAAAAATGCGTATCGATCCATCCAGCCAGGTGCCCGTTTTCAAGCAGATAGCCGAGTATCTGCGGAGTTCGATTGCCGCCGGGATTTATCGGCCGGACGAGGCATTGCCCTCCAAACGGGTGTTGGGCATGAAATTGGGCGTCAATCCCCATACAGTGCAACACGCTTACGAGGACCTGCAAAAGGAAGGGCTTGTGCAAGCCCGAAAAGGCTCGGGCATGTACGTCGCCGAATCGGGAATCGGCCTTGCCCAAACAAATAGCGAGCGGACTTGCTTCCAACTCCTGGACCGGGCCATCCGCATTGCACGCGAGGCCAACCTTTCTGAAGATCAAATACGAAATCTCGTGGAAAAGGCGATTAAGCCATGATTAAAGCCGAACAACTCACCAAGCATTACCGCCGCCTTGTCGCCGTGGACAACGTCAACCTGGAAATCCCAAAAGGTTGCGTGTTCGGGCTGATCGGGCCGAACGGCGCGGGAAAGACAACGCTTATCAAAATGCTCATGGGCCTGACGAAAATAACCGCCGGCCGGGCATCTGTTTTTGATTTGGACGCGGCTGCGAAACCGGATCGCATACATCGCCTTGTGGGCTATGTTCCGGAGACGCCCACTATTTATCGCTGGATGCGGGTAAGCGAAGTCATTCGCTTTTGCCGCGCATTCCGCGACACCTGGAATGATAAACTGTGCGGCGAACTTTTAAGCACTTATGAATTGGATCCAAACAAAAAAGTAAAACACCTGTCAAAGGGCATGCTGGCAAAATTGTCGCTGCTTTTGGCCCTGGCTTACGAGCCGGACGTGCTCATTCTGGACGAACCCACCTCGGGCCTAGACGCCGTTGTGCGTGAGGAGTTTGTCGATTCATTGCTCGAGGTGATTTGCCGGCGTGATTGCACGGTGCTTTTTTCCAGTCACGCCATCGAGGACGTGGAACGATTAGCCGACCGCGTGGGCCTGATTTTTAACGGTCAATTGCAACTTGATGCGCCGGTCAAGGATTTGCTTTCCACAACCCGGCGCGTTCGGGCGGTATTGAAAGACGGATTCGCGCCCAAGACCGTTCCCGAAGGAACCATCTGGCAACAGATCGACGGGCGGGAATGGCTATTAACCGTAACCAATTTCACCGCCGATACGATTCCACGTCTGCAATCCGCAAATAGTGTGGAAAACATCGAAACCGAAGAAATCGGCCTCACCCAATTTTTCAAAGACTACGTAAAAGGACGGAGGGCGAAAAAATGATGACGGAAATGAAAACGCTGCTATGGAAAGATATCCGGCTGAGCAAATTATGCCTATTGGCCGGCGTGATGCTTATCATCGGTCCATATATGCTTATGTTTAATCCTTACATCCATGGGTATGATTTCAATGATGCCTGGATTATAAGCTCTATGATATCACAATTCACAATTGCACTGGTTGCCGGCAACATTATTGCCTGCGAACGCGCCGACCGTTCGGCCGCATTTCTTGCCTACCAAGGGGTAACACGAAAGAAGATAATAATCAGTAAGCTGATAATTTGCTCTTTAACATTCATGTTGATCTATGTAATTTCTTTCATTCTAAGCTTCTGGTTAGAGACATCAACGTTTAGAGGAACGGATGAGTTACGAATAATTTATCCTAACTTTTTTGCAATCGGCTTTTATTTTTTCGGTTGTTGCTGGCTGCTGTCGGACTTGATGACAAGCCCTGTAGCCGCCATTGTATTTGGGTTCTTTCCCCCATTTTTCATCGGATGTGGCCTTAGAATAACCTCTTTCTATTTAAATTGGCCGCGCACTGACAATGAATTTACACATTGGTTCATTGCTTTCATTACCGCGGCGGGTTTAATATCGCTTGTGGCGGGGACATGGCACTTTATCAAGAGCAAGGAATCGTAGGGCCCTGGTGTCTGTATTTTTCTCTAGCCCATGCGTTTACGCATGGGGTTAGGAGAATTCCACCATCCCTTTCATCCAGCCCCTTTAGGGGCGGCCGAAACCCGGATTGGATGAACCCCGTGAACGGGGTTGACATTGCAATTTATGGTACAGGCCTTCGGTCCCAGGCGTAAACGCCTGGGCTAGAGAAAAAAACGCGAAACTGTAAAGGATTACTTGGGAATAGTACGCTGGCGTAAACGCCTGGGCTAGAGAAAAATTGCGAAACCGCAAAGGGTTTTTTGGGAATAATACGCTGGTGTAAACGCCTGGGCTAGGAAAATATCCGCGAAACCGCAAGCGGTTTCTGGTCGAGTTATCAAATACAAAGCATGTTACAAATATCGCACGCGCCTGCGATCGTCATCGTCTTCATTCGTTTTATTTTTGGCAATGCGGTTGCCGCCGTAGGCCAAGGCGATTGCCGCCAGGGCTTCGGCCCTTAGCGAAACGTCGGTCTTTTCAGGACCGGGAAGCATGGGGATCTCGGATTCCTTGGCTTGGACATGCGCCAAGGAATTTTGCGACAGGCAGGCGTCAACCGTTTGATAATGCAACTGCTTTAGCGCGAAGGCCACGACGGCCGAATCGGCCGGGGTTTCCAGACGGGCTGCTTGGGCCGAAGAATCAGCACCAAATACCACTCTGATTGCCGACGGATGATCGGACCGCGATCCGCTGGTAAGGCCGCTGTTTTCAGCGCCGTCGCCGCCGGCCGGCATGAAGCCATCAAACAGGTTGAGCGATAACGCATTAGAATACGGCAAGATTGTTTCGAGATTGTGATGCCGACCCATAATCGCGTCGGTTAAGGCATCGGCCAATGAATTTGCCGCGTTTGAACTTCCGGCGCTTATTCGCACCACGCCCGTGGATAACAACTGTGTCGGATCGACGGCGTTTGAAGCGACGCCGGCGGAATCATACATATCCAACGAATTGGCGGAAACCATTTGTCCCATGCCCGAGGCCAATTCCGCAAGTCTTCCGGGCGATCCAAACCAGTTCCAACCGGGCGCCCTTGGCCCACCGGGGCTGTTGTTATCGCTGTTGCTGCCGCTGCCGGTCGAAGTGCTTGAAACGGTGTCGGCGCTGGCAATCAACATTGAAACAAGGCTGGTGGCTTTCGGCGAACCCAGGCCGGTAACCAGATCGTAGCCCGTGGCGGCTTTATACCGGCCCGCGCTACCGCTGGTTACATCGTAAAAATCGGTGGAGTAGTAAGTGGTTGTGTCCAAGGCATAAAGATCGGCCGCGGCGTGCGATAAGGTTGACAAACCTTTGGCGACCCTTCCTTGGTTGACGGTGGCGAGAATGCCCGCCCATTGCGGGGCTCCGGCGCTGGTGCCGCCCACAACGACCCAGCCCGAGTAGCCGTAAGTGTCGTAAACGGCGAAACCCGTGGTGGAGTTGGCGTCGTAAGACACGTCGGGCGTGCTGCGTTTGCCTGTGCTTTGCACGGTATATTGCCAAGTGGGCTCTTTTTCATACTGGCTGTAACCGCCACCGCTGCCGCTCCAACCGGTCTCGCTGCTGTAAGAATATGTTGTGGTGCCGCTGCTGGTGGTTGATGATATTTTCAAAGTCGTCCCGCCCACGGAGACCACGTTGGGCGATACCGCCGGCCAACAGTTTACTCCGCCGGTGTCGCCGGAGGAGACGACGTATGTCACGCCGGTTGTGCTGAAGTAGCTGTCGTACTGAGTCTCGCTGGAAAATTCGCTGGCGCCCCAACTGATCGAAACGACGCTTGCCACGGAGGAAGCATACTTCACGGCCGTGAGCAAATTGGATAAGGAATCGGAATTGGCCTCGACCAGGACAATTTTGGCCCCGGGCGCGACGGCGTGCGCCCATTCCACGTCAAGGGCGATCTCCAGCCCCCAATCGCTGTTTTTGGTGGGCAGCGACGTTGTGCTCCCTTTTTGATTTACCTTCACGAAAGTTGGATCGGACAAACCGTACTTCGCGTCAAACGCCTGTAGATTGCTCCATACGTTAGGGTTGTCATAGGCGTCGACGATGGCAATCGTTTGGCCGGCGCCGTTGCCCGTTAGACTGCTGATGCCGTAAGCTTGACGGATTTCGCTTGGCGTATATGGCGCCGATACGGTGGTCATCGCTTGGGCCAGCGGATAGGCGTGGATTTCCGACAGGGCGTTTGCCGATAACAGGCTCCGCGTTTCCAGCGGTTCAAAGGTGCATTTCCGATGACCGATTTTCGCCCTTTTCGACAACTCGTTTGCGCGACGGCGGTTAGACAATGCGAACATTACCCTCTCCTTTATGAACCGAGTTTTTTATCCCAAACATGCCTATACAACGCGAATAGTCAAACGCATCCGGAAGTATCATTTAGTAAACATTACCTTAAGTTATTTATACGATTGTACAAAGAACAAAGTCAATTAAGAATAAGTGTCTCAAGAATATTACCAAACAACTTATCATTAAAATGGGTATAATAATGGACCCTAAAGGTCACACTGTGGTGTTTTTTGCTTTGCATAGAGAATTGATTTGCATAATTCGTTCTTCCTGTTGCATCATTTTCCCTTGCCCCTTGCCCCTCGCCCCTTGCCCCCTTTTTTTGA
>JBEKGL010000301.1:0-5316 GCA_050012815.1 Thermoguttaceae bacterium | reverse complement strand
GGGCCGTGTTTCAGAGCCGGGCCGTGTCGGCCCGGATAATACGTTGGTGCGTCCGAAACGGATACTTTCACTTCTCCGCGGCCATCACCGTAATTTCGTATTCGGGCAGGGCTGTTATGCCTTTGATTTCGGCTTGCAGGCCGCGGGCTTTAAATTCCGGATCTTCCAGAAAGATATTCCGCTTCTCCGTCAAGGGCATGAGTTGCAGCTTGAACTCGCCGCGCCCAAGTTCCCCGGCAAAGTGTTTCAAGCCGACCGTCATCGGCGGACCGAATATAAACCAGTCATCTATCAGCTTGTCGTCGAGATACAGCGCGGCCGTATCGCCGCTAAGATCGAATTTTAGGAAAACGTTGTTCAAGCCGGCCAGAGTGTCGGAAGGGATGCTCAGCCGCCAGTTACCGCTGCCGGGCAAAGGCCGGTATTTCAGGTCATACTGCGGGCCGGGCTGCGGTGCGGCCGCCAATTCGGCCGGCATCGGCGGCACGTCAGTATCGCATGGGCTGAAAGATACCGCGATGCTTCGCTCGGGCAATTGCACCGAGTAGCGGGTAAATATGCCTTCCGCCTTCCGCTCCGGCTTTAACTCATTGTTCAAGAGCACCGTATCGTCGGGATAAAGGGCGAAGTCCAGCTTGGCGGAACCGGCCGAGCGCAGTCGCAATTCCGTTTGCGTCGGAATCAACGTGTTGTCGGTCAGCACCAAGCGGGTTTTGCCCAAGAACTTGCCGCGCCAGCAGTGCATCGCCTGTTGCCGCGTGAGTGTGAGCACTTTCAACGAATCGCCCTTTGCGGTCGTTACTTTCAGCAAACAATCCGTGCCGGGCTTGGTTGCGTCGACTTGGATTCGCCCTTCCTTGCGCTTGATATCGAATGTGCCGTCGTTGCCGCGCACTTCTTTCACGCTCTCCGCGTCGAACAGGTATTGCGGCGGCACGCCGCCGGCGGCGAAAAATATGAACAGCCGTTCGTCCCCGTTGTTCACCACGCACAACGGCTGCGCGGTGGAGTAGATCAATCGAGCATCGGCCAGGTGGAGATTAAACGGCCAGATGGCCATTGCGTTTTTCCCCAGTGTTACCGGCGTCTGGGGGATTTTGAGCCGGCCGTCCTTTAAGACAAGTTCCACTTGCACGTCTTTCAAGTCCTGCATGTCGCCGTAGCGCTGATAGTTGGAAAGAAACACAAAACCGCGGCCGTCCTTTGCCCGGGCTGCACAGCGCAGGGTTTCGTTGTCCTTGGGGCCTTTCGGTTGCACGGCGGGAAAAAACGCGTGCATCGGCGCCAACTCGGACCCGTAATCGTTGATGAAATAATGAATCGGCCGAAAATGGTAGTATGAATCCCGCACTTGTCCCCACTCGCCGATCGGCGCCTGAAAATCATAACTGATAATCGGACAATCGTTCGGATATTTCGTGGCGCGGGATTCCTGCAAGGTCGAAAGTTTGCCCTCCGGATTGAGCCCGCCGTGAAACATGTAGTAGCCCAGCAGGTTCGCGCCGGAACCGAGTTTTGCGAAAGCTATCGAGACGACATCGTCCGCTGTGACAATCGGCCGGCGATGGTACGTTACTTGCATACCTCCGCCCAATTCCGCGTTGGCGTTGGGATACAGATTGTCGGTCAGCGTACTGTTATCCACGGCGTTGACGCCCAACAGGTCCGCGCCGATCAGCGGATCGTTCCTAAGCGGGGTGAAACGGAAAACGTCCTGAATGAGCTGTTTGGTGCTCTTGTCCCAGGGTGCGTCCGGGTACGCGCCGGCCATGGGCAGAAACTCCTTTTGCCCGCGCATGATGCCCGGCCAACCGGTGCAGGTGTAAAATGGAACCTCGATGCCCGCCCCGACGGCCAGGCGTTTGAGTGCCTTCATGTACTCATACCCGCCGCGGTTGTTAAATCGCAATTCGTTTTCCAATTGCACGCCCAGGACCGGGCCGCCGTCCTTGAAGTAAAATCCTTCGAGTTGCTTGCCGATCTCGCGATACAGGCGATCCACGTATTTCAGGTAATTCGCATCGGTGGAACGGGTTTTGAATTCCTTTTTCGATTCCTTGCCGAGCAACCAGTCTGGAAATCCTCCGTTGCGGACCTCGCCGTGGCACCAGGGGCCGATGCGGACGAGCACGTATAAGCCGTGGCGCCGGCAGGCCGCAACAAAATCCCTGAGCGAACGATCGCCGGACCAGTCAAATTGTCCTTCAACCTCCTCGTGATGTATCCAGAAAACATAAGTGGCGATGATCTCGATGCCATTGGCCTTCATTTTTAGTATTGCCTCGTCCCAATCGGCGCGAGGCACTCGGGCATAATGGATTTCGCCCATCACCGGCAGCCACGGCTGCCCGTCGCGGAGGAAGTAAAGGCTGTTAGAGTCCAGGCTGTGGCCCGAGGCGTTGGTTGTGGCGCCCAATTCCAGATGCCCGCCGCGGATGACCCGTTGATCGGCGCGGACGTCAATTTCATAAACATCGGCCGGCGTTATTCCGTACAAAGAAAGAAACAGCAGAGCGGAGATCATCACAGTCGTGAAACAACGGCGATCTTGCATTGTTTTGTATCGTCCCATTAGAAAATTATTTTTCTAATTCATCCTAGCCGAATCAGGAGGCTGAACATTCTTGGCTGGCCGGCAATAGACAGGCAAGATTACCTGTCCTCCTGTTCAAAACAAGAAAGCCTGTCCTCCTGTTCAAAATGGTTGTTTAATTTTATACGGCGCCTAACCATTGTCCGTTAACCACAACCCACTCTCCACTCACCACTTTTTATCGCGGTTTTATGACCATCAACTGCTCTTCCTTGGGGTCATAGATATATTTATGGCCCGGGGGCAAGTCGGGCAAGTGGACATTGTTTTTTTTGATGATCTTTTCCATGAACTCTTCGTTCGTCTTCGGTCCCTTCAAGTCGTGTTCGAACTTGTACTCGCGTATGAACTCGGGAATTTGGATATAAAATGAAATCCGCTCCTGGGTCCTGAAGTAGGTGGATACCGGCGTGGTGATAATGCCGGGGCCGTAGTTGCCTTTAGCGCCCGAGCCGACATCGGCCTTTTCTATTGTCATGCCCGGTGGAGGCGTGGGCGAAACCGGCCCTGTAGGTGTCTTCTGCAGCGTCGCGGCCGGCTTTTGCTCCGCCGCGCTAAAGGCTTCCGGCGGCGGCGCAGGAGGCAGCGCCACCGGCTTTTTCTTTTCAGCCTGACTGGGCGCCGGCTTTTCGCTTGGGGTTTGTGCCGTGTTCTGAGATGGAGAACTGCCGCAACCCGCGGAAAAGGCGAGTAACAAAGCGATGGTGAGGAATTTGTGCTGCATAATCACTCTCCCTTTTGTTGTCGATAATTCTACCCCCGGGTGTATTTACCCGGGGCTAAATAGTGAATTGCCATTTTTCCATTTCGGCCAGGACTGACTGCCTGGTCATATTATAATCCAGCGGCGTTAGAGCTACTTTACCTTTTGCTAGTGCCGAAAGATCGGTTTCGTGTCCGGCCGTGGCAGTGGGCGGGCCTCCGGTCAGCCAGTAGTAATTGCGGCCCCAGGGGTCGGTCCGTTTTTCAAAACGGTCGGCGTACCGGGTAATGTTCATGGGCACGGTGCAGATTTCAGGAATGCCTTCCAAGGCCGCGGTTGGAATATTCAAATTATAAAGATGTGGATCAGGACCCTTTTTTTCCAAAATCTGTTGGACAATGATTCGCGCCAACTGGGCGGCCTTGTCGAACTGGGCGTGTTCGTCGTATTGCAGCGAGACCGCCACGCTGGTGATGCCGAAAAAAGCCCCTTCGATGGCCGCCGCCACAGTGCCGGAGTACAGTACATTTATGCCCGCGTTCAAACCGCTGTTTATTCCGCTAAGCACCAAATCGGGTTGGCGGGGACAAAACTGCTGGATGCCGATTTTCACGCAATCGGCCGGGCTGCCTTCGACCGCCCAGCCTAAACGCTCCTCGCCGTTTGGGCTGTCCTGATGAAACACCTCCTTGACGATAAGTGGGGTCAGATACGTGATCGAATGGCCCACCCCGCTTTGTTCGGTTGCCGGGGCCACCACCTCCACTTCGCCCAGATTGCGCATTTCCCGGGCCATGGCCGCAAGGCCGGGCGCGTATATCCCATCGTCGTTGGTCAAAAGAATCAGCACGAAAAAGGGTTCAGGGTTCAGGAGGGCGGACATTCTTGTCCGCCGCGGGGTTTAGGGTTCAATGGTCAGCTACGTTGATTTTATCTTAATACCAACCTGTAATTATCACAATGGGTATGAACTTAACGTATTACCCCCCATTGAGTTATGTCATTTTCGAATTGTGTATCTTTGAATATAAACCGCTTGCGGTTTCGCGGCAATGCAACGAATGAAATATATGCCTACTATCCGGCATTTTTTTGTAATTTATAATAATATGTTTTCCCCCGGGACGTTCGCATGAGTAAAATCGCCGACGAAAGAGTGCTGGTCTTGGATTTCGGTTCTCAGTACGCGCAACTAATCGCCCGGCGCGTTCGGCAGCAGCACGTCTTCTGCGAGATCGTCCGGCACGACATATCTGCCGCCCGGATCGGCGAACTTGCGCCAAAGGGGATCATCCTTTCCGGCGGACCGGCCAGCGTATACGAAGCCGGGGCACCGAAGTGCGATCCGGCAATCTTCGATCTTGGCCTGCCGGTGCTGGGTATATGCTACGGCATGCAATTGGCCTGCGAGGCCCTGGGCGGCCGGGTGCAAAGCGCCCCTGCCCGCGAATACGGCCGGGCACATTGCCATATTATCGGGGAAGACGAATTTTTCGCCGGCATTCCCGCTGAAACCGACGTGTGGATGAGCCACGGCGATCAGGTTTCGCAAATATCCGAGGATTTCCTGTCCTTGGCCGCCACCGATACTTGCCCGTTTGCCGCTGTCAAGCACCGAAACTTGCCGATCTATGGCTTGCAGTTTCATCCCGAGGTGACACACACGCCGCAAGGCAAAAAAATCCTCGGCAATTTTCTCAAAAACGTGTGCCGTTGCAAGGGCAGGTGGAAGTTAGGCGATTTCGCCCGGGAAACGGTGAAAGGCATCCGTGATCGCGTGGGCGAACGTCGCGTGATCTGCGGACTGTCGGGCGGGGTGGATTCGGCTGTCACTGCCGCCCTGTTGTGGCAGGCCATCGGACCGCGGCTTTCTTGCATCCTCGTCGATAACGGCCTGTTGCGCAAAGACGAGGAAGAAGCGGTCATCAAGGAGTTTTCCGACCACTTCAAAACCGACTTGCACGTGGTCAAGGCCGAGGTGAAATTTCTCGCCGCCCTGGCCGGCGTGACTGATCCGCAG
>JBEKGL010000300.1:0-5353 GCA_050012815.1 Thermoguttaceae bacterium | reverse complement strand
TTCTATGGACCGCGCCTGCACCGGCACAACGTATTCAATTTCCCACCACTGTTGCACAGGCGGGTACGGGAGCAGCCAGTACCAGCCCGAACTTACTCACGCCCCCGTCTACATCGACTTATCAACCGCCGACGGCAACTTATCCTCCCCCATCTACATACACCGCGCCTACGTCTACCTACCAAGCGCCGAATACTTATACCCAGCCTTCGCAGGGTTATAATACTCAACCAGCACCAGTATATCCGCAGCAAACGCCGGGATATGGTCAGACAGCACCGGGATATGGTCAGTCGGCGCCAGGGTATGTGCCGCAGGGTAGCTATAATTATACTTCCCCTACTGGCCCGTCGCAGTTGCAGCCTGCCGGAAGCGCATCCGCACCAGGCGCCATGGGCGGAGGCGTTCAGGCGCCGGGAACCTGGGATCCTTATGCCGCGCCATGCCCAAGTTCCACACCCACGCCGTTGTTACAGCAAGACCCTTATTTTCAATATGGTCAACCTGCCGTGCCCGCCATGGCTATGACCAAGGCCCTGCAGGAAATTCGCCTCGATTATCACTTGTTTGGCGCTCAAGGCAACCAAGGACTGGGCATTAACGACGTCGAGCTTAATGCCACGTTTGCCATTCCATTTTACAATTTGGAGACGCCGTTTATGGTCACGCCGGGCTTTGCCGTGCACTATTGGCAAGGGCCGGTATCCATTTTGCAAACGGTTCCCACCGATACTCCGCCGGCGGACCTGCCGGCGCGAACTTACGACGCCTATTTGGGTGCCGCCTGGAATCCGCAAGTTTTGCCCTGGCTAGGCGGCGAATTGTCGTTCCGCATCGGTTTATACGACGATTTTGTGAGAAATATTACCACTAAAAGTATACGTTACACCGGCACGGGCTTGGGAGTTGTGTCCATATCGCCGAGTGTCAAGTTAAAGGCCGGGGTAATGTATCTTGATCGCAACTTAATTAAACTTCTTCCTGCCGGCGGTATTGTTTGGACGCCCAATCCCGACTGGTATTTCAACATCCTTTTTCCTAATCCTAAGATTGGCAAGCGATTGACAAACACCGGCAGCACGGAATGGTGGTTATATTTTTCCGGCGATTACGGCGGCGGAGCCTGGCGCATTACAAGGGCTACCTTTGACGTTCCCCTCGTTCCGCCCCCCTATCAATCGCCCGTAGCCGGTCAATACGATGACTTCGATTACAACGATATTCGCATTGCCGTGGGCTTGGAGTTCAAGACATATCGAAACTTCAAAGGCCTGGTCGAGGTGGGCGGAGCATTCTCGCGCCAATTATATTATACCAGCGAATCGCCCGCTAACTATTATCCCACCAGTACGGTCTTTCTCCGCGGCGGGCTAGCGTATTAATGAGGGATAATGGGTTAGAGCTAGGGGCGAGGGTGAAGGCGAATGCGGAATCATGAATAAAAGAACAAAACCGCTTGCGGTTTCGCGCCGCCCATCGCCCACTGCCCACTGCCCACTATCTTTTTTCCGCAATTTGCAATTTTCAATTTGCAATTTTCAATTTGCAATCTCATTTCTCTTTATATGGCTGTGCTTCGGTGCTGCGCCGCTTTTCGCTCAGGTAGTGCGTTTGCCGGAAGTAATTCCCGAACAGGAAAGATATCCGGGACAATTGGTCTCGCATCCCGATTCCACGGCCGAGATACTGCAAGCGCCCGGCGGGTCCGCGGCTGACGTTCCGGCGCAACCACCCTCCGACGCGCGGCCGGGCATGTTCCAAAAACTGATCTTAAGCGGCACATGGCTGGCGGGCGGGGTCGACAGCCGCTCTTTCGGACAAACCGATCTGGAATCAAAGATCATTTTGGCCTTGCCTTGCCCGACCCGCGATTCGCCTCTGGTGATTACGCCGGGTTTTACGGTTCATTATCTCCAAGGCCCCGCCAATGTTGATCTGCCCCCGCGGCTTTACGAAACCTATATGCAATTCCGCTGGCTCTCCCAGGTAACGCCGCAGTGGGGGCTTGATTTGGCCGTTACCCCCGGCGTTTTCAGCGACTTCAATCAAGGCTCAGACGATTCTTTTCGGCTGACCGGCCACGGCGCAGTCGCTTGGACCTATAATCCCGCAATGAAATTCGTTCTCGGCGCGGCATACCTCGATCTGCCCGACAACAACGTGATTCCCATCGGCGGCGTGATCTGGACGCCCAATGAGGAGATGAAATTCGAGCTTATCTTCCCTACACCCAAAATCTCCAAGCGCATCCATTGTTTTGACGACCATAATAAAGATGCGGAAACATGGGTATATATAGCGGGCGAATTTGCCAACGACGCCTGGGCCATCGCTCATGGCAACGGCGACAACGACCTGCTGGTTTTGAGCGATGATCGATTGATCCTGGGTTTGGAACGCAAGATCCGCGGCGGACTTTCCACGAGAGTGGAAATAGGCTACGTCTTCAGCCGGCGCATCCGCTTCAATAGCGACATACCCGATTTCTATCCCGAAGATACAGTCCTATTGCGCGGCGGACTGATGTACTAAGGAGTCGTAACACAATAAATTACCCAAATTAGGAGGCCGGACATTCCTGTCTGGCCGGAAAAGACAGGCAAGAATGCCTGTCCTCCTGATTACAACTGGGCAACTTATTTTGTTACGACGGCTAACCTGGAAAAATATGACATATTCATATTCTCCGCTTCAACTTGGGCCGCTGCGGATCGATTTTCCCGCGATCCAGGCGGCGTTGAGCGGGTATAGCGATTGGCCGATGCGGGTGATCGCCAGGCGATTAGGTGCGCCGTATACAATTTGCGAGGTCATGCTCGACCGGTTCATTCTCAACGTAACCAAGGGCAACAAGGCAAAACGCTTTTTGCGAGTTACCGACGAGGAACATCCATGTGGAGCACAATTGATGGGCGCAGTGCCGGAGCAATTTCCGCAAGCGGCGCTAAAACTGGTCGAGGCCGGTTTCGACGCGATTGATTTGAACTTTGCCTGCCCCGTAAAAAAGGTGCTGGGCCGATGCCGGGGCGGTTATTTGTTGAGCCGGCCCGATATCGCCCTGGAGATCGTGGCCCGGGTGCGAGACGCATTGCCCGCCCGTATACCGCTTACCGTGAAAATGCGCTGCGGAACGGACGACAGCCCACAAAGCCGGGATAATTTTTTTGCCATCTTCGATGGCGCATATCGGCTTGGCGCGGCGGCGATTACCGTTCACGGCCGAACCGTCCGCCAGCGCTACGAAGGCCGCAGTTCCCGGCAGTTCATCCGCGAAGTAAAGCAGCGCGCAGGCAAGCGGGTCGTCATCGGCAGCGGCGATTTGTTTACCGCGCAAGATTGTCTTGACATGTTCGCCCAAACCGGCGTGGACGGCGTATCGGTCGCGCGGGGCGCGATCGGGAATCCCTGGATTTTCCAGCAAATCCGGGCCTTGGCCGAGGGGCGCGAAATGCCCCCGCCCGGTTTGCACCAACAGCGCAAGGTGATTGCCGAACACTATCGCCTGAGCGGGGAAATATACGGATCAAAGCGTTGCTGCGCCCTGATGCGAAAGTTCGGCATCAAGTATGCTCGATTGCATCCACGGGCGGATAACTTGCGCGAGGCGTTCATCGCCGTAAAGGAACCCGAAGACTGGCAAGGGGTTTTGGAAAAATGGTACGCCCAAGACCTGCCGGGCGTTTGGCCCGCCACGATCGATGAAACGTACTATTCGCAATAAGGTTGTTTGTTTTCCAAGACCATGGCTGTGTTGCGCAACAGCCCGTCGTGTTTGATTCGCCAAAGCGGCGTATTGCGGAATCGCCGACGAAATCCGGTCTCATCCAACGTCAATAACTCGGCAAGATCGACAGGATTCATTCCGGGCTGTGGTTGGAAACTTTTTTCACTACTTGCAGGCGTGCCGCGGTTCCAGGGACAAGCCTCTTGACAGGCGTCGCAGCCGAACAATCGATCGCTGCAGGCCTGTCGTAGTTCTGGTGGAATTTGGCCGCGCGATTCAATTGTCAAGTAGCTTATGCACTTTCGCGCGTCAAGACGGTATGGTGTTTCCAAAGCGCCCGTCGGACAGGCGTCAAGACACGCCCGGCAATCGCCACAGCGACTTGTCAATGTCGGTTCATCGAATTGCAGTTTTTCGGTAGTCAATAAAGCGGCCAGAAAAATCCAACTTCCAAACCGTTCGTTTACAAGCAGGGTGTTCTTTCCGATCCAACCGAGTCCAGCCCGCCGGGCAAATGAGCGTTCCAGAAGCGGGGCAGTATCGACCACGCCGCGAATGCCGCAATGCGGAACCAGTCGGCGATGAAAATCGGCTAACTCCCGCAATCGCCGGCGGATTACATCGTGATAATCGCCTCCCCAGGCATAGCGAGACACCTTTCCTTGTCCAGGACCGGCAGAGGCGGGTTCGGCCGTCCGATAGTTTACGCCCAACATGAGGATGCTTTTAACGCCGGGAAGGATCAAACCGGGATCGCGGTATGCCGCCATCCGCCGGGAAATAAATCGCATTTCACCGTCCAGCCCGTCGGCCAACCATTTTTCCAAATGTTCGATCTCAGGAGGAGTCACGGCAGGAGTTGCGCCTATAAGATCAAAATCCAGTAGTAGGGCCTTTTCCTTCAATGCGATGGTCAACGAATGGGCGTCCATTGACGTAATAGATACTTTTGAATTGTGTGATGATATCTTATAATTAACGAAATAAGATTTAAAAATAATTCTATCAAATCTTTCTTCCAGGTGTATTTTTATGCGTTGGTTATTCGGTTTATCGCTAGGTTTGTTGATCTCCCTGGCATTGACCGGTTGCGGACCGGCAGTATCCAGCAAGGACATGGGCACGATTATTTATGAAATTCCACGAGTCCAAGGGGCCGACAAGCCGTACGCATTGCCCAAAATAATTCCGCCGCATAAAGAAGACGCCAATCCCAGCCTCGAGGATGAAAACGGCGTGGAAAGCAGCCAACATGAAGCCGAGAAAGCGGAAGAACACAAGCAAATAACCCCGGATAATCCACAAGGCCCTAAGCCGACTCCGGCTCGCGCCCGGCCTTGAAATTAAATCGCATCGCCACGGCGAACGACAGGGACAGGTTATTCCGTTAATTGAACCACCCATTGGAAGGTGCGAAAAGCGTAACCGTTTTTATTTACCCTATCGGACAATGCCTGCATGTCAAGAGGCGCAACATGGGAAAGCAAGAGAGCGCCGAAGTCCCTGGTAATTTATCCAGCGGCTTATGCCAGGCTGACTAAGTAACATTTTGTCCACAGCCCTCAGAGGTTGTGAATTTTTGTAGGGTGCGTGAAACGCACCGCAATCTGTAGGGGTTGGTGCGTTTCA
>JBEKGL010000299.1:0-5359 GCA_050012815.1 Thermoguttaceae bacterium | reverse complement strand
CGGGTCGCCGTTGCGGAGTTGCATCAGATATTTGATGGCCGCGATCAGATCGTCGGGGCGGAGGGTCATTTCGGATTCGGGAATGTTGAGCTTTAGTTTGCGATTGATGCGGAAGCGTCCCACCCGTCCCAGGCGGTAGCGGTTGGTGTCGTAGAATTTTTCGTGGAACAGTGCCTTGGCCTTTTCCAACTGAGGGGGATTGCCGGGGCGCAGTCGCTGGTAAATTCGCAACAGGGCTTCTTGGTGGCTGGCGGTGGCGTCGTCGGCCAGTGCGTTTAAGAGCAAGGGGTTTTTGGGTTCGTCCATGACCTCCATGCTGGTCAAGCCGGAGGTGCAAATCGCTTCGGCGGCGTTTTTGGTGATTTTCTGCCCGCATTCGACCAGGATTTCGCCCGCCCTGGGGCTGTCGTGGGGATACACGACGTCGCCGACCGCCAGTTTGCCCTCGATTTTAACCACGCTGCGGCCGTCGACGATCTTTTCGATTTGGGTCGGATAAAATGCCTTTAGCAGATTGGCGTCGTCGGAGTATTTCGGATCCATCGCCCGAATCAGGGTCATGATCGAGAACTTGCCACTCTGGTCGATGCGCACGGCCAGGCATTCCTTGCGGGTGATGTTCAGTTCGATCCAACTGCCGCGTTCGGGGATGATGCGGCAACTATGCATGCGGCGTTCGCCGGTGGCTTCCGTATCGGCGACGAAATCCACCCCGGGGCTGCGGTGCAATTGATTTACCACCACGCGTTCGGCACCGTTGATGATGAATTCGCCGCCGCCGAGCATAATCGGTATGTCGCCCAGGTAAACTTCTTCCTCGATGGGCTGCTCTTTTGTCAGGCGGAGCCAGACTTTAAAGGGTCTGCCGTAGGTGAGGCGCAACTGGCGACATTCGTCGGGCTCGTAGCGGGGTTTGCCCAGTTCGTAGCGGATGTATTCCAGGCGCAGAGTCTTGTCGTAGCTTTCCGTCGGGAATATTTCCCGCAATACGCCCTCGATGCCCTGGTCCTTGCGCTTTTGCCAGGGTACGTCGTGTTGCAGGAAAGCCTGGTAACTGGAAGTCTGGATTTGTGTCAGGTCCGGAATGAAGTGAGGGGCTCGGCGGCTGCCGAAGCGACGAATTTCCTTGGGTTGGAGACGTCGTTGAGCCAGGGTCGCCATATAATATCACCCTCCTAAAAGAAGTGGGAATTGAGTGCAAAAACACAAGGCCGACATAGAATTAACAAGGTGGGGATGGAAGCGCCGTTTTTCCGCTTCGGAATAATCCAATACGGGGAAAGTGGCGACATTGTTCGTATAATCGGGTAGGGTTTGTAGACCCCAAACCCCGGCCGCGAGTTTCTGAATAAAATCAGGCGAACTCGGGCATGACAATTGAGCAAAACGGCAAAGTTCAACCATCACGCTAATCTGCTGGATTTCGATTGCGTCAAAGCCCACCCTCCCTGGGTTGGGGAGGGACCGAAAAACAAAAGACATCCCGGCCGTCCAATCTGGTAAAACGGATTTTTTTAATCCATCTTACAAACAGAGAACGGATTTCAAATCAGTCCTACTTATTTGATCGACACGGTACCGCCAGCTTCTTCCAGTTCCTTCTTGAGCTTCTCGGCGTCCTCTTTCGAGATAGCTTCCTTGATTTTGGCGGGCAAGCCCTCGACGAGATCCTTGGCTTCCTTCAGGCCCAGCGCGGTTGCTGCGCGGACGACCTTGATCACGCCGATCTTTTTCTCGCCGTAACCTTCCAAAATGACGTCGAATTCTGTTTTTTCCGCGGGTTTAGCCGGTCCGCCTTCGCCGGCGGCTGGGGCCGCCATCATTACCGCCCCGCCGGCCGCGGGCTTGATGCCGTGGACCTCGGACAAATAGTCGCTCAATTCCTTGGCCTGCTTGAGGTTCAATTCCACGATCTTCTCGCCCAACTCCTGGGTCAATGGGGAAAACTGGCGGGTTGCTTGATCTGTCGCCATGACAATCTCGGTCCTTTCTCACCTTGGCGTCGCGAACACGGTGCTGCGGGCAACCGGCCTCGACACGTTACTATTATCTGATTGGTTATAATTTATCTTTCCGGGAACGTACCCGGAGTTTTCGTCAACTATGTACACCCGGCACAAGTGCCGGGGCTAAACTTATTTACTCCCCTGTTTTTTCTTCTTCCGCTCCCTCGCCTTTTTGTTCGATCTGGCTGGCCAATGCCCCGCCGATGCTTTCCAACTGGCTTACCAGATTCGCGCCCGGGCTGAGGATCTGGCCTGAAAGAATCGACAACTGTTCCAAACGGCTGGGCCATTTGGCGACATAAGCCACCTGATCGGCCGTGATGCGTTCGCCGTCCATCACGCCGCCTCGAGCCTCGAAAGGCTTGTTTTTTTCGTCTTTTACCAGCCGGGCAATTTCCTTGGCCAGGCTGACTATATCCTCGCTTCCCCAGCATATTGCCGAGGTGCCGGTCAGTCCTTGGAGCATGGGGGCTAAGGGCATGCCGGCCATGGCCCGGGCGGCCAGGCTGTTTTTGACCACGATTACATTCACGTTTTTACCGGCCAATTCCCTGCGCAAGCGGTTGTTGGCGTTGGCCGTCAGTCCGACCATGTTGACCAGCAGGGCGTCGTTGACGTTTTTCAGACGTTCGCGGAGGTTTTCGGTAATCAGATTCTTTACATACTTACTCATACTTGATCCTTTACGCCGCTTGGATTCGCACGCCGGGGCTCATAGTGGCGCTGAGGGCAATGGTTTTGACGTATTGTCCCTTGACCGCGGCCGGTTTTAGATTGACGACGAAATTGATGAAGGCGGAGATGTTTTCAGCCAGTTTTTCGGCGTCGAAGCTTAACTTTCCCACAAGGGCATGGATGTTCCCGCCGGCGTCGTTGCGGAACTCGACCTTGCCGGCTTTATATTCCTTGACGACTTTTCCCACGTCCGGCGATACGGTTCCGGCGCGAGGCGAGGGCATGAGTCCGCGGGGCCCCAAGACCTTGCCCAGCGGACCGACCACGCCCATCATGTCCGGGGCGGCGATGCACACGTCGAAGTCGGTCCAGCCGCCCTTGATTTTTTCGGCCATTTCCGGCCCGCCGACTTCATCCGCCCCGGCCGCCTTGGCTTCATCGACCTTGTCGCCCTTGGCGAAAACAATCACCCTTAGCGACTTGCCGATGCCGTTGGGCAGCACGATCGAACCGCGTACCATCTGGTCGGCCTGCTTGGGATCTATCCCTAAGCGGATGACGATCTCCACGCTCTGATCGAATTTTGTCGTATTGTAGGTTTTTAGCAATTGCACGGCTTCTTTCAGGGGCAGGGGTTTCTTGCCCGGTGATTTTTCCAGCATTGCCGCCATGCGTTTGGGTTGTTTTGTTTTTGGCATTTTTAACTCTCCACTTCCAGGCCCATGCTGCGGGCGGTGCCCAGCACGATGTTGCGGGCGTGTTCGATATCGCGGGCGTTTAAATCGGCCATTTTCGTACGGCAAATATCATCGACCTGGGCTATGGTCACCTTGCCGACTTTTTCCTTATTGGGCACGCCGGAGCCCTTTGCAATGCCGGCCGCCTTTTTCAAAAGCGCGGCGGCGGGCGGGCTCTTGGTGACAAATTCGAATGTCCTGTCGTTGTACACCCTTACCACCACCGGAATGGGCATGCCCCCGGCGTCTTTGGTCCGCTCGTTAAACTGCTGAACAAATTGTCCCAGGTTGATGCCGTAACGTCCCAACGACGTGCCGACCGGCGGGGCCGGCGTTGCCTGACCGCCCGGGACCTGGAATTTCACTTCACCGACTAGTTGCTTGGCCATGATTTAAACCGTCGTCAAAAAATTCTATTTTATGCGCAACCAACCAACCTTTGGTTGGTGCCCGTCGCGGCTTTATGTACGATTTACTATTTTTCTCCCGGCACAAGTGCCGGGGCTAAACTTTCTGTCCACTGTCCACTGTCCACTCTTATAATGCTTCGATCTGCCAATACTCCAAGGTGACGGGCGTGCTGCGGCCGAAAATATTGATCATTACGGTCACCTGGCCGTTGGTCTGGTCGATGCTTTCCACTTCGCCTTCGAAGTTTTCGAAGGTGCCTTCCTTGATTTTGACCCGTTCGCCCTCGTTGAAGCCGATTTTTAATTTCGGGGCTTTTTCGCTCTTTTCCTCGGCCTTGGCCACGATGCGTTGCACCTCGTGGGGCAGCATGACCGAAGGCCGGCCGGCGGCCCCGGTAAAATCGCCGATGCCCGGGGTCTCGCGGACCAAAAACCAGGTGTCGTCGTTGATTTCCATGTGTACGACCAGGTAGCCCGGGTAGAGCTTTCGTTTAATAACCCGTTTTTTTCCGCCCTTGAATTCCGTCACTTTTTCGGTGGGAACGATCACGTCGCCGAAATAACGGTCCAGTCCGGCGATGGCCACGCGGCGGAGCAGTCCTTCGCGGATGGATTCCTCGCGGTTGCTTTGCACCTTGAGGATATACCATTCCATTTTATCAGATTTTGGTTCCTGGGGTTTGTCCGCCGGCGCTGGGGCCGGAGCGGTTTCGACAACCGACGCTGGCTGGTGCGTTTCGGCAACCGGCGTTCCGATGTAGGGAATCGCGGCTTCAGCCGAAGACGGCATGGGTTCGACCGGAGGCTGCTCCACGGCAGGCGGTTCAGCAGAAACGGGCATACCTTCAGCCTCTGCCGCCAGTTCGGCGGGATCAGGGCCGGCGGCATACGCAATCTTCTGCGATAGGTCGGCCGGTTGTTCAGTCGGATTGTTCGGCTCGTCGCTCACGTATGCGTTCCTGCTGCTACAAAATGTGCAACACTTTTCTGAAGATCAATTGCCAGATTATGTCATAGGAGTAAAGGATCAAGGCCAGCACAATGATGCAAATCAGCACCACCATGGAGGCCCGAAACAGTTCGCCGCGGGTGGGCCAGGAAACCTTGTTGATTTCCGCTTCCACGGCGATTAAAAAGTCGGCGAAATTGGGCATGTTCACCATCCGGTACGACGCCCACCAGCTCGCCAGGCATAAAATACCAGGCAGCCAATCGGAAAGACCGAAAAACTTCATGCCGATATTATCATATAGTGTTTGGTGAAGGCGGAAAAAGCCCAGGGCAATGGCCACGGCCAGTGCGGCGAAGGTCACCTGCCGGGTGATCCGCCCTTGACTGCGTTTGTAAATGCCGACGGTTAGTAATTCTTGGAAAAAAGCACCCATATCAGGGTTCGGGGTTCAGGACTTAGGGTTCAGGGTTCAGGGTTCAGGACTTTCGGTTTGGGATTTGGGATTCAGGGATCGGGGTTCGGGGAAGAAATTCAAGATTCAAATACTGAATCCAAAATTCAAAACCCTGAACCCTTTTG
>JBEKGL010000298.1:0-5380 GCA_050012815.1 Thermoguttaceae bacterium | reverse complement strand
CGGCGTGGCCTTGGGTTTCGTGATTTTCGTTCACGAGTTGGGGCATTTCATCGTAGCCAAGCTGTGCGGCGTGAAGTGCGAGAAATTCTATCTGGGTTTCGATATCTACGGATGGAAACTGTGCAAGTTCCGCTACGGCGAAACCGAGTACGGCATCGGCGTTTTGCCCCTGGGCGGATATGTGAAGATGCTCGGCCAGGAAGACAATCCAGCCCGGCTGAAACAAGAGATCGAACGAGCAAAATTACAGCAAACGCAACAACCTTCTCCAAAAATTCCGGAAGATCAACTTCTAACCAAAAATCCTCAAGTCTCGACCGACTTCGATTTGGCAAAAATGGAAAACGCCCTTTACGATCCCCGCAGTTATTTGGCCAAAAGCGTGCCCAAGCGGATGGCCATCATTTCGGCGGGCGTGATTATGAACGTGATCTTCGCCTTCATTATGTCCATGGCGGCGTATTACATCGGCGTGGAGCAAACCGAGTGCGGCGTGGGCATAATGTTTCCCGGCGAAGCCGCCTGGCGCGCCGGGCTTAGGCCCTGCGACAAAATCGTCGAGATCGCGGGCAAAAAAGTGGCAAGATTTCAAGACCTGCAAAAGAATGTCGCAGTGGGTGATATCGACAATGGCGTGAAAATGGCGGTTAAACGGCCGGGAGTAAAAGAACTGCTATATTTCATGGTCCATCCCGATCGAACCCTCGGGCATCCATCCATAGGAATCGGCAATCCATGTATTGCCAGTTTGAGGAAAGAAGCTTTATTCGTGTTTCCCGGCTCGGCGGCCGCCGGGGCAAAGCCGGCTCTGCAAAACGGCGACCGGATCGTGATGATCGACGGCGTTAAGGTGGAAAACATTCAGCAATTAAATGCCTATTTGGCCCAACATCCCGATAAAACCCTGCAATTGACGGTCGAATGTACCGTGCCGGTTGACGGTAAAAAACAAGATGCACTTGAAACATCCAAGCTGGTCGATGTTACAGTGCCGCCCCAACCCATGCGCACCCTGGGATTGGTGATGACAATGGGCGAGATCGCGGCGGTCCAGGACGGTTCGCCGGCAGCACTTGCGGGAATAAAGGTCCAAGACCACATCCTGAAGATAGACGGCAAGCCGGTGGATGATCCCATGTTGTTGCCGGATCAATTGCGCCGCCGCGCCGGTGAAACAATTACCTTGACCGTCCAGCGCGACGGCTCCCCGCTCGACATATCGGTCGCGCTCCGCCGCGTGGATTGGTACGAGCAGCCCCTAATGGAAAACAATCCGCTTTCCATTCCGGCGTTGGGCGTAGCCTTTCGGGTGCTCAACAAGGTGGATCGGGTGATTTCCGGCAGCCCGGCCGAAAAGGCGGGTATCAAACCCGGCGAGATGATTCGAAAAGCGTTTATCATTCCCCCGGATACCGGCCGGGATGGGAAAAAACTCGCCCAATTAAAAAAACCGATTCCCTTCGACGAAAAAAACCCCAATTGGCCCTTCTTTTTTTATGTGTTGCAAATGGTTCTGCCGGACAGTCAAGTGGATTTGACGCTCGATAACGACCGGAATGTAAAACTCAAGACTGAAGACGCCGCCGACTGGTTCAATCCCGATCGGGGTTTCATCTTCGAGCCGGAGGCGTCGCTGGTAAAGGCCCAGTCCTTTGCCCAGGCGGCAAATTTGGGTGCTGAGGAGACTTGGTACTACTTAACGCTGGTCATCCAGATTTTACGCAAACTAGGCACGCAAATATCATTTACGGAATTAGCCGGACCAGGATCGATAGCCATGATGGCCGGTCAAGCGGCGCAGCAAGGCCCGGCCAAATTGCTGCTGTTTTTAACCCTGCTGAGCGCAAACCTGGCCGTGTTGAATCTATTGCCCATTCCACTACTGGACGGAGGTCACCTGATTTTCCTGGCTTATGAAGGAATACGCGGTAAACCGGCCGACGAAAGAGTGCAGATCGGGCTTTCCTTAATTGGGTTTGTATTACTCATCGGTTTGATGCTGTTCGTGATCGGAATGGACTTTATTCGGTTTTTGTTTTAATTAATTCCCAAGAGTATGACGCATAAGAAGGAAGTTGTGATTACGGGCGCGGGGGTGGTAAGCCCCATCGGCATCGGCCAGGAGGCGTTTTGGTCCTCGCTGTGCGCGGGCCGCAGCGGCGTGCGCAAGTTAAGCGTTATTGCCCACCCCGACCTGGTTCCCTTCGGCGGCGAAATAACTGATTTTGACGCCAAGGACTACGTTCGCCAACGAAAAAGCCTCAAGGTGATGAGCCGCGACATTCAATTGGGCTTTGCCGCGGCGGACCTTGCCTGCCGCGAAGCCCGGCATCACGAACGGCCCATCGATCCCGAACGGCTGGGCATCGTATTCGGCGACGACATGATCCCCTGCGAACTCGACGAGTTAGTGCCGGCTTATCGCAGTTGCATGGCCGACGGCCGTTTCGATTTCAAGCGTTGGGGCGAGGCGTCAATGGCCGAGATCTTCCCGCTTTGGATGCTCAAGTATCTGCCCAACATGCCCGCCTGCCACATCGGCATCGCCCAAGACGCCCGCGGACCGAACAATACGCTCACCCTGGGCGACGTTTCCGGCTTGTTGGCGGCGGCGGAGGCGGTAAGGGTCATTGAGCGCGGCGCGGCCGACGCCATGATCGTGGGCGGCGCCGGTTCAAGAATCCATCCCATGATGTTGTATCGATGCGGGCTGTTCGAGTTGTCGCGCCGCAGCGATGATCCGCCGGGCGCTTCCAGGCCGTTCGACGCCACTCGGGACGGACTGGTCATCGGCGAAGGCGCCGGGGCCTTGATGCTCGAGGCCGACGAACATGCCCGAGCCAGAGGCGCCGCACTGTTGGCTCGCGTTCTCGGCTACTGTGCCGCATTCGAACCGGCCGCCAACGGACGGGTTTTAAAAGGCATCGCCATCCGCCAGGCCATCTCGGGGGCGCTACGCGACTCCGGCATCGCCCCGGCCGACGTCGGTTGCGTGGTAGCTCATGGAGTCAGCACCATTCTCGACGACCAGCGCGAGGCCGCGGCAATTCGCGAAGTGCTGGGCGACGTGGCCGTGACCGCCCCGAAAAGCTGTTTCGGCCACTTGGGCGCAGGCTCCGGCGCAGTGGATCTGGTGGCCGGCGTTCTGGCCTTGAAACACCGCCTTGTGCCGCCGACGTTGAATTACCGCGTGAGTGATCCGCATTGTCCGGTTCGCGTGATTCACGGCCGGCCGCAAACACTGGAACAACCCGCCGTGATGGTCCTAAGTCACACCCAACAAGGACAGGCGGTGGCGCTGGTCCTGGGAGCCGCGTGAATTTTGGCCTATCGTTTCGTTCCCAGCCGATTTATAATAGAAATAGATGCAATTGTAAGGGGAAATATCATGGTTTATCGCGGTCACATACAAAATGGTTTAGTCGTTATTGACGATCAGGTATCGCTACCCGACGGAATGGCGGTTCTAGTGGAACCCCTTACGCCGGAAAAAGGAAAGTCGCTGGCCGAACGATTCCAGGATGTGATTGCTTGCGTCTCCGATTTGCCGGCCGACATGGCTGAAAATCATGATCGTTATATTCATGGAACAACGATGCAATGAGCAGGGTCTTTGCCGACACACACTATTTCTTTGCGCTGATTAACGTGAAAGATGCGGCTCATCAACGGGCTTTGCGATTTTCACAATCCCATAACAACTCGCTTTTAACTACAGGTTGGATTCTTACTGAACTTGCCGATGGATTATCGGCAGTAGTGCACAGGCCTATTTTTGCCAAAATTCTGGCCGATCTTCGCGCCGATCCGGAAACAATCATAGTCCCTCCTTCTGAAGTGCTTTTTTCACAAGGAATCGATCTTTATCGTGCCCGCCCCGACAAAGATTGGTCGCTTACCGATTGCATATCATTTGTGATTATGCGGCAGCATGGCCTGAAAGAGGCGCTCACGGCAGATCGGCACTTTGAACAAGCCGGCTTCAACATTTTACTATAGATCATTCGATGCTCGCCGACTATAAATCTTTTATCGGTCGAATTAAGCGATTACGACAAGCCCTGACCGCTTTGGAACCTGCCGCCGCGTTGGTCGGCCTGTCCGCGCCGCGGCAGGAAGAATGGTTCCAACTCTTGACCAACAAGCTTCTCCCGCAACTTGATCTACCGCCGCTTTTGGTCGTGGCGATTATCGGCGGCACGAACATCGGCAAGTCGGTGATCTTCAACCATCTGGCCGGCGAAAACGCCTCGGCCGCCACGCCCTTGGCCGCGGGCACCAAGCATCCGGTTTGCCTGGTCCCGGCGGATTTATGCGATCAAGCCTTATTGCAGCGCCTATTCGAGCCTTTTCAGTTGCATCCCTGGCAATCGCCCGACGATCCGTTAAGCGACGACGAAGGAAATCGGCTGTATTGGCGTCCAGGCCCGCGCATACCGCCGCGACTCCTGCTTATCGATACCCCCGATGTCGATTCCGACGTGCCGGTGAATTGGTCCAGGGCAAAGGCCGTTTGCCAGGCGGCCGACGTCCTGGTGGCAGTGCTCACACAACAAAAATACAACGATGCGGCCGTAAAACAGTTCTTCCGCACAGCCGCCCGGGCCGACAAACCCATCCTGGTGCTCTTTAACCAGTGCGATCTTGCGGCCGACGTCGATTATTGGCCCCAGTGGCTATCCACCTTCCGCGACCAAATCCAAAAAAAGGGGACTGGCGAAAAAAAGGGGACTGGCTCCGAACGCAGTTCGGTGCCCGTCCCCTTTCCTGAACCTCTCCAAAGTGCTGAACCCCGAACCCTGAATCCTGAACCCCGAACCCTGAACCCTGAACCCCCCTTTTCCCCGGAGTTGGTTTACATCGTCCCTTACGATCGCCGAGCGGCCGAACAATTACGACTGCCCTTTTATTGCGTGGGCAAGGACGGCGCCAACCCGATCACACAGCCGGTCGATCTCCGCGACGAACTGGCGGCCCTGCGTTTCGATGCCATCAAGATCCGCACCTTTCGCGGGGCAATGCGCCGAGTGCTCGATCCCAGTTCGGGCGCGCCGGCATATTTGGAACGCATCCGCATCGCGGCCGGCGACTTCGCCTCCGCGGCAAAAATCCTTTCCACCCAGGAAATGGCCCGGGTCGATTGGCCCATGCTGCCCTCCGGCGTGCTGGTCGAGGAAATTCGCAACTGGTGGGATGCCGGCCGCGAGGCCTGGTCCCGCCGCATCCACGGCTTTTACCGCGTGCTGGGCCGAGGCGTTACCTGGCCCATCCGCACGGCCTGGTCCACAATGTCCGGCCCGAACGTCGATCCACTCGTCGCCTTCCAGCAACAGGAACGCGCGGCAATCGTCGCGGCAGTGGGAAAACTGCTCGACGAACT
>JBEKGL010000297.1:0-5386 GCA_050012815.1 Thermoguttaceae bacterium | reverse complement strand
CCAAGACCTGGGGATCTTCGGCCGCCTGCTCCAGGAGGCGCACGACCGGATCAAAGCTCTCGTAAGGGTGGAAGAGCAATACATCGTGATCCTGGACGGCCTGCCAAAGGTCATCGGCGCCGATTAGATCGCGCGGCTGCTGGGGCGGCCAGTCCTCGAGTTTGAGATCGTCGAACCCGGCGCGGTTGACCAACTCCATTAGCGCGGCCGCATTGAGGGTGTCCATCTCATACACGCTCTCTTCGCCGAGATTGAGCCACTGCATAAGCCATGTTTTCAGGCGCGGATCGGGCTGGGATGTAATCGACAAGCGCACGGCCGCGCGGCGTCGCCGGGCGAACACCGCGTTTTCCATCTCGCTGAGGAGATTCTCGACTTCGTCGTCGTGCAATTCCACGTCGGCGTCGCGGGCGATGCGGAACGCCGCGCTTGCCAACACTTCGCAGCCTGGAAAAAGTGCGGAAAGATTGGCCGCGATAACCTCTTCCAACCAGGCCAGGTGCGAATTATTCTCCGAAGGCAGCGCGATAAATCGCGACAGTTGCGTGGGGATGGGCACGACCACGATCTTTTCGGCCGGATCGCTCCGCGGTTCTCCGCCATCCGGGGGCGGGCTGGGGGCGATCACCGCCGCCACGTGCATCTGCAAGCCGGGCAACAGGGGATGCGGCTCTAACTCCTCGATGGCCAGCGGAGTCAGTATGGGCATGATCTCCCGCGTGAAATAAGATTTTAGAAACAGCCGATGCTCCTCGGTCCAATTTATTCGCTGCCAGATGACAAGTCCGTGCCGGGCGAGTTTTTCCAAAACGCCGCGTATGCCCTCGGCCAGTTGGGCGTACATCTTGTGGACGCGCAGGCTGATGGCGTCGATTTGTTCGGCCGGGGTCATGCCCGAAACGTCGCGGCGCCGGACCTTGGCCGTCCGCCGCCGCATCAATCCGGCCACGCGGACCAGAAAAAACTCGTCCAGATTCGAACCGACGATGGCAAAGAACTTCAGACGCTCTAAAAGCGGCAGTTCATCGGACAAACCCTCGTCCAACACCCGCTGATTGAACTCCAACCAGCTCAGTTCGCGGTTAATGTATAGTTGCGGCGATTTCAGGGGATCTTTGGGCATTTTTAGTTATCAGTTATCAGTTAGTGGTCAGTAAACTGACCACCCCACTCTAATCCTCTATCAGTTAGTGGTCAGTAAACTGACCACCCCGCTCTAATCCCCTAATCCATAATCTCAAATCTCAAATCTATAATCTTACGCTTCTTCGAGGCGGATTTTCATGCCGTAGACTTCCTCGAACAAACCGCCCTTGGCGGAGATGGCCCGTTCTTCCAGGAGGATGTCGCCGACGCCGGGCAGGCCGACGATCAATTCGTCGCCTTGGCGGTGGAAGCGAATATCTTGCGTCCGACGGCAGTTGCCGCGGATCAAGCCGTCGGCCACGCGTAAAATGGCGGCCAATTTGTTCACTAACACCCGCGTTTCCCGGGGCTGCGACATGTACAAGGTGTGAGTCTCTTGGGGCACGCCGCGCCGATGGTACCGCGCTATCAGCGCCACAAGGGCGATTTCGCCGCGGTTAAGCCCGAAGATTTCCGAGTTGGAAATCAGATACTCGCTGTGTTTGTGATGCGCGCGGCTGGAGACGAATCCGCCCACCTCGTGCAGCAGCCCCGCCACGCGCAATAGCAGGCGATATCGAGTGCCCAATCCGTGATCGGCTTGAAGGAAATCGAACAGGCGCACGGCCGTTTCGGCCACGTTTTGGGCATGATTCAGATCGACGTGGTATTTTTCGGCCAAGGCGGCGGCCGAATGGATCACGCCCGCCAACAAGGCTTCGTCTTCCTGACCGGTTACCTGTCGAGCCAGTTCCAGCAACAGGCCGTCGCGCATGGACACGTGCGAAACGATCATCCGCCCGGCGCCGGTCTTGTGCAGCAGGGCTTGGTAAACCAGAAGCGCCGGGTTAAGGGTCTCGGCCTCGGCAAAGGGGATGCCGTGCCGTTTGGATAGATCGTCGGGCGTGTGGCTTTCGCAGCGCTGGACAAATTCGTCGAAATCGGCCCGGTCCACAAGCACCAGATCGGCCGATTCGGTGGGCTTGCCGATTTCGCGGGCCGCGAAACGGATATCGCCGCCCACGGCCACAAAGGACTTGATCTCGCTTAAGGGCAGGGAATTTTGCAGGGTCGAAAGGGTATTGGAGATGTGCTGGCGCAACAGGTCGGCCGAGCGATGCGGCGATTCCTCGCTGGTGGAAAACATCTCTTGCAGGCGAATGGAGCCTAAGCGCAGGCTTTGCGAGGCGGCAATCTCGCCGTTTTGGAGAATCGACAAGAGCGTGCTGCCTCCGCCCACGTCGACGATCAAGGTTTGGTCTTGATCGACGCCCGGGGCGTGTTCCACGGCCTTGCGCACGGCGGAGACCGTCAAGCGGCTTTCCTCGGAGGTGTCGATCACTTCCACTTGCAGGCGAGTGGCCATGAAGATACGGTCGAGAAACGTGTCGCAATTGCTGGCCTCGCGGACCGCGCTGGTGGCCACGGCGCGAATTTTCTCGACTTTGTACAGATCGAGCAACTGCCGATAATCGCGCAGGACGAGCAGGGCCGAACGCATGCTTTCGCCGCCCAGCCTGCCGCGGCGGAAGGTGTCTTGCCCCAAGCGGACCGCCCTTTGCAAACGTTCCAAAACTTCGACCCACCCGTCGCTCGTGACTTCGGCGATGACCATGCGCAGGGAATTGGCCCCCACGTCGATGGCGGCCACGGTCTTGGCGGTCTTGGCACTCGGCTTTTGCTCGTTGGATTGCATTAGACCTCAATAGCATTAGCGCCCGGATGATCCATTTAGTAAATATAGCATCTTGATACGGTCTGGGAATGCGACTAAAGGGTTCGGGGTTCAGGATTCAAGGTTCAGAATTTAGGGTTCGGGGTTCAGGGTTCAGAATTTAGGGTTTGGGATTTGGGATTTGAGATTTGAGATCTGGGATTGGGGATTGGGGATTCGGGATTTGATTCTCACTTGCTTTCTGAACCCTGAACCCTGACCACTAAATCCTGAACCCTTACCACTGAACCCTTTCTCAAGGAATATCGGGCGTGGGGCTGGGTTCCGAGACTTTGGGCGGTTGGCCATCCGACTGGACAACGCCGATCAGGTTTTCCCAAACCTTCCGGACGATTAATTCATCCCACAGGCGCACGAGATCCTGGAAGCATTGTTGACGGCGCCGGAGACGATCTTGCCGCAAAAACTCGATGCCCGCGTTCAATCGGGCAAACGGCCCCGCATGTCCGTAGTATGACTCGATTCGATCGCGCTCTTCGTTGCCGAACCGGTCGAGTTGTTCCTGCCACACGTCGCAATCGTGAACTTCGCCCAATAGGGTCTGCACTTGTTTAATCGCCTCCAAGGTGGCGTCCAATGCGCCCGCATAGATGGGCCGAAGGATCTCCAAGCTATAACGCAGACGCTTGGCGGCAATACGCATGGCATGGTGGCTCTGCTGATCGTCCATCCGGCCAAGACAATCTTGCAGCGCCAGCAACCGGTCCAAGCGTCCGAGAATCTCCTCTCGGGCCTGGGCGAAGCTCTCGGGGCTTTGCACTTGGACTTCGTACGTCTTGGATTGTAAAATCAGGCGTTTTGCCGAGTTTTCCAAATCTTTAAAAGCGCCGTTGCGTTGCAGCCGTTTGACCGCCCCGATTACGTTGCTTTGCAGTCGTTCGCGTTGATATTCCCACTGCACTAACAGCCGTGAGATGCCGGCAAAACAGGTTTTATCGCCAAGCGAATCCAGTATTCCCCGGAGCAGTTCTATCTGCACGTCTTTGTCCCGGGCTTCGCCCAATTCCGCGCGGATGCGGCGAATGGCCTTTTTCCAGCGATTGGCTTGCTTGCGTTTGAAAGACTTGCCGAATATCCGCACCGCCGCCCTCAGACGCCGCGACGCCACCCGGGCATGGTGCACGTATTCAATATCCTCGGCCGCGCAAATGCCGTCGAACTGGGCGCGGAGTTGCTTGGTCTGTTTGCGAACATACTTGGCGGCCAAAAGTCGATAACCGGCGTCCACGGGCAAATCCCCCATCGTGCAAGCTTAAGTATCATGGAAAAGGGCTGTAGTCCGTCCTCGACCGAGCCAATCCCCGGGTAGTTCCATATATTCATTGTATCATGTACTTAAGGCTATGGCACCGCTCGATATAACACCTAAGTGGGGGATGTTGATTTTACAGGACGTAACTCATGAAGGGATTATTGCAAATTGAGCGATTGCAACTTGCAAATTGTAAATTGAACAACCACAACCATTTGCGCGATTCTTCGCTTTAACCCGCCCTTTGTACTTTTCCTGAAAACCGATAACTGAAAACTGATAACTTTTTAAACGCCAACATCAAAAAGGCGGCGGCGAGGAGGACGAGAGTCGAGGGTTCGGGGACGGCGGCGATTGTATTGCTCAGTGGCCCGCCGGGAATTGCTTGGATGGTAACTGTCGCGCCGCTGCCAATGGTTAAAGTATTTTGGCTGATCGACGCGGCGGTGAGGCTTGCGCCGCTATCGACCTGTGTGGTTCCGCTGCCGGAGATATCGCCGACCACGTGCGTGTGATCTGCCGCCTCGAACTTCGCCGACGCGGCAGTGTAAATATCTAAATCGCTTTTGCTCACACTCACGGTCTTCAAAACTACGCTGCCCGACTCGACATCTATGAGCGAAGTGCCCCCGGCGCCGATTCCGTACGCAAAAATCAGCGTGCCGCCGCCGACGGTGGTATTGCCGGCATAAGTTGCCGTGTTGCTAATTGTAAGCGTGCCCGAGCCGAGTTTATTCAGCCCGCCGTCGCCGGAAAGAACGCCGGAAAGCGTGACGGCGTAACTTTGCGTATTGACCGTGCCGTTTCCGCCGGTTCCGGTCAAGGTCATGGCCAGGCTGGTTGAAAGTATTCCGGTCGCCAGGATTGTACCGTCGCCGAAGATGAACGCGGCGGTGCCGGAGCCTGCGCTGAGGGCATTCACCGCAAGCACGCCGCCGTTGAGGTTATAGGTGCCGTTGCCTGTGGAATTGTAGCCCAGATAAAGGATGCCGGTAATGGAGTTGGTTCCGCCGGTTTGCGTGACGATGCCCGTGCCGGAGTCACCGACGTATAGGGAGTACCTATTGGTCCAGGTCGAGCCGGACCCGTCCAAAGTCAGAGTGCCCGTCGAGCCTGAAGAGTAGCCGAGGTAGCCGTTGTTATCGCTAACGTCGCCGCCGGCGGTTATTTTCAGCGTCCCGCTGCCGGAGTTGCCGACGTAGAGGGCGTTACTATTGGTCCAGGTGGAGCCGGACCCGTCGACCGTGACCGTGCCCGTCGAACCGGAATAGTCG